>JBBQPD010000084.1:0-12202 GCA_038331535.1 Gemmatales bacterium
CTCGTTAGAATCACTTCTTCGCCGGCTTCGTATAGCTCAGGGTAAGGAGCGCGAAGCCCGTCGCCAGATTGGGATCGGCTTCGCCGAAGGCGCGGTCGGTCGGGTTGACGAAACTGCCGTCTTCCTTCTGACGTTTTGCAAGCGCTGCGATCAGTTCTTTACGCCAGTCGTGCTTCACCTTCATTTCATCCACGAACGGGTCTTCGCCGAGCGCCAGCATCGCTTTGGCGAAGGTGTGGTAGTAGTAGTACAACCCCGACTGGCCCATGCCGGGGTTCTCGTCCAGCGTGTAGTGCGCGCGAATCCACTTGATGGCCGCCTGCACGCGCGGGTCTTTCTTGCTGACGCCGGCGTACAGGAAACTCTTCAGGCCGCCGTAGGTCATCCCGCCCAGTGAGCGTAGGCCGCCGTCGGGCGTTTTGTGCTTGCTGTCGTCGGGGTCGATCGGCGTGTAGGTGAAGCCGCCGATGTCATCCGGCTTTGCCTTCTTCGCGAACGGCTGGTCGTTCGTTTCACCGGGCAGGTTCTGGCAGCGGTTGATGAACTTCAGCGCGTTCTGAATGGCCGGGTCGTCCTTCGGCACACCGGCGGCGAGCAGGGCATCGACGAAGAACTGTGTGTTGGAGAGGTCGGGCCGTGATTTGTCGTCGTAGCCGACGCCGCCGGAACGCACGTCCTTCGGGTCGGCGGTGGACTGCAAACCCTTGAGGAACCCGCTGGCGTCCTTGATGAGTTTGTCGTACTTGCCGCCGGTGTTGGCCTCCTGGAAGGCCATGACGGCGACGCTGGTCGTGTAGTTCGCCAGCCCCTTGTCGTAGATGCCGCCGTCCTTCTTGACGTTCTTTTCGAGGTAGGCCATCGCCTTGGCGACCATCGGATCGTCGGCGCTGTAACCGTTGCGCACCAAGCCGGCGACGACGATGGCTGTCACGCCAGGCCCGGTGGTCTTCGCGGAGAAACTGCCGTCCGGCGACTGGCGTTTGCGCAGGAACTCGGCGGCCTTATCGACGACGGCCTTCGAATCGGGGTCGGCGGCGCTGGCGAGCGGTAGCGCGGCCGTGAGGCCAAGCGCGACGGCGCAGAAAAGGTGAGAACGATACACGGCGCATCTCCTTGAGGGGATTTCGCCGCTTGCGGCTTAGCGGGGAGCAACCGCTAAGCCGCAAGCGGCAATAAGACGGGTCACTTTTTCGGTTTGCAATAACTCAACGTCATCAGCGCGTACGCCGACACGAGTTGCGGGTCGCCTTCCATCCACTTGTCCTGGTCGTTCACCCAGCTGCCATCGGCGCGCTGCCGACTGGCCAGCGCCGCGGTCAACTCGGCCCGCCAGTCGTGTTTCTTGCCCGCCGCGTCCACCAGTTCATCCACGCCCAGCGTGTCGAGGCACTTGGCCATCGTGTGATAGTAGTAGTACAGGCCCCAGTGCTTCCGCGGCTCCGGCATGCCGGGATTGTAGTCGAGCGTGTAGTTCTTCTTGATCCACTCGACGGCCTTCAGAACACGCTTGTCGTCCTTGCTCACGCCACAGTAAATCAGGCTTTTGACGCCGGCATAGGTCATGCTGCCGTAGCCGGGTAGACCGCCGTTTGCCTCCGCTTCATCTTGCACCTTCGTCTGGCCGCCGGCCGCGGGGCTGTAGATGAACGTGCCGTCGTTGATCTTGTCGGCCCAGGGCTGGTCGTTGCCCTCGCCCTTCAGGTTCTGGCAGCGCGTCACGAAGATCGCCGCGTTTTTGAATGCGGGGTCGTCCTTCGGCACACCGGCCGCTACCAGGGCGTCGAGGAACAGCTGCGTATTCGACAAGTCGGGGCGCGACTTGCTGTCGTAGCCGGCGCCGCCGTAGAAATCGTCCTTCGGCGTCTTGCCCTCGCCTTCGTCCCACTGGAGGTTGCGCAGGAACTTGGCCGCGTCGCCGATGACGGTCTTGTAGCTATCGCGGTTGGCGGTCGTTAGCGCCAACACGTTGATGCTGGTGACGTAATTCTGTAGTTGGGCGCGCGGGTCTTTGCCGGCGATGTGGCCCGCCTTCGGGTTGATGAGCGATTCGATGTACTTGAGCGCCTTCTCGGAGGCGGGATCGTTGACGGCGACCTTGCCGCTGCGGAGCAGAGAAGTCAACGCCAGGCCGGTCACACCCATCGACTGCTTGCCGCCCCAGGTGCCGTCCGCGCCCTGCGTCTTGCGGAAGTAGGCCACCGCCTTGTCGACGGTCTCGTCCCACTGTTTCGTATCGGCTGACGGCTTGCGGACCGGCTCCTCGGCACCGCCGAGCGCGACGAGAACCGCAACGACCATGAGAGCCAGGACGGCGTAGCGCGACTTGCCCATCGAACGCATCTCCACGAAATCGGTGTGTGAGAACACCTGAGCGGTTGAGCAAACCGAATGCCGGGCTAAGAAGGCGCCTTTTCGTGGTATTTCACGAAGGGTTGGGTGAAAGGCTGGCGGAGGTATCGCCAGGCGCGATCATGCCCTGTCCGCGCTCATTGTATTCTGGTGGGGGATGATGAGATATGAAAAACGAACTGCCGCTTGCGGCTTAGCGGGGGCTGCCCGCTAAGCCGCAAGCGGCAATGAACGATTACTCGAGCACCGCGAGGATGTCGTCCTCGGTCATGATGAGGTGTTCTTTATCGTCGATGGTCACCTCACTGCCGGCGTAGGAAGTGAACAGGACGCGGTCGCCTTCCTTGACCTGGAAGGGGGCGCGCTTGCCGCTGTCCAGCCGTCGGCCTTCGCCGAGGCTCAGAACCTTGCCCTGCTTGGGCTTTTCCTTGGCGGAGTCGGGCAGCAGAATACCGCCCGCCGTCTTGTCTTCCGCCTCCAGCCGCTTGACCACGATCTTGTCATTAAGCGGTACGACCTTCATGCCGTTGCACTCCCTCAGGTGTGAAAATAGTGCCGATCCGGATGGGCGAAACGTAAACCTATTCTTTCTTCTCCTGCGCCTTCGTCACGATCCCGTAGAACCGGTCGAGGGCACGCAGTACGGTATAGAGTACGATGTTCTTGCTGATCGGCTTCGGGATGACACTGTACACGTGTTGCAAGTACGCCTGGCGGACGACGGTTTCGTTGGGGTCGCCCGTCACCAGGATGGCCGGCAGCCGGGCGTTGAACTGGCGCACGACCTGCAATACTTCCAGTCCCGTCATGGACGGCATGTGCATATCGAACAGGGCGAGGTGCACCACGCCGTCGCGGACGATGTCGATGGCCTCTTCGCCGCAGGTGGCCAGCAGGACGTGAAAGCCCTGCATCTCCACGATCTCGCGCAGCGCCTCGCGGCAATCGCCGTCGTCGTCCGTAATCAGGATCGAGCAATCTTTTTTTTCCAAGGTTGCGCTCATGCCGCACACCTCGTCTGGCCGTTCCGGTAGGGTGGGTCTGTCCGGCAGCACACTTCGGTTGGAGTGGTGCCCCAATGGCCCACACCTATCCTAGCAAACTTCGTACCGCCCCCCCAACGAGGGGAATCGGACGACATAAGTCCAGGTCCAGTAGACCATTCGGACGGGGTAAAATCAAGGGACGAGTAAAGTAGGACACAATCGGCTGCCAGGCGGAACGGCCCGGCTGCCAAGATGACAGAGCGCCTGGCGAGCGGGGGGCGTCAGCCCCCCCGGTGAATCACCGGGGGGCTAACGCCCCCGCTCGCCAAAGCGGCTGACTACGGTCGAGCCGCCGGCTTCGCCCACATCTTGTCGGGATCGAAGTCGTTGTCGTCGAGGCGCACCGGGAACTGGATGAGGTCGTAGAAGTAGTATTCGACCTCCTGGCCGAGATGGTCGCGCATCGACACGAGTACGGGGAGATTGTTCTCCGGATTGAAACAGTACAGGCAGCGGCCGCCGCGCGGCAGGTTGGGATCGAGGCCGGGCGGCAAAATATGCTCGACGGCTGGCACCGGCCTGGCGAACTCCGGCCGGGAGATCAGACCGAGGTCGTTCAGCGTGCCCTTGCGCTGGTCGCCGCGGTCCACGGCTTCGATGACACGTCCGAGCCGGCCGATGCTGGCGCCCAAACCCGCCTCCGTCACCGGATGGCGGCTGGCGGAGCGCACGAGGATGCTGTCGGGAGGGAGGGCCAGGCGCTTGCCGGCCGGCGCCAGCGGCATGTCGCCGGCGGCGAGCAGCGTGTGGATTTTGTTCTCGTACTTGCCGTTGACGAAGATGACCTCGCGGCCGCGCCCGGCCGGCCCCAGCCACTTGAAGTAGACGCTCCATGGCTCCTTGCGGAACTTGAAGAGCATCAATTCTTCCGGCTTGTTCTCGCCGCGCACCTGCTCGCGCCGCGTCAGTCGGGCGATGTACGAATCGATGCCGTCATAACGGTCGGACGCGAGTCGATGGAGTCGGCGCACGTTCTCCATGCCGACGACCGGGGTTGCCGGAGGCATTTCGTTGGCGACAGGCGCGGCCGGCATTGGCGGCGGAGCTGTCGTTCGCGGATTGGCGGCCGGCGCTGTTGGCGCCTGGCGCGAGGGGACAGGCGGAACGGGCAACGGGACGATCGGTATTTCCGCCGCCGCCCGCGCTTCGGCGGGGATGCGCAGGTCGGCTGCGGCCGGCGCAGGCTGTGGTCGCACGGCAAAGCCATGCGCGTCCTGGCCTCGGACGACGGGCCGCTCTGGAGCGACGCAGCCGGCAAACAACAAACACGATAATAGGCCCGCACAGACGCAGGCCGCCTCTTTGCCGAAACGCATACGGAATCCCTTCCGTATCAGAGAGTCTACTCTCCGCCCCACCGGACGGAGTCGCGCGGGACTCTACACGAATCGGCCCAGCGCGGCTAGACGAAGTGCAGGAGCCGCGCACGCAGTAAGCGGTTTAGGAGCCGCGCACGCAGTAAGCGGTTCAAGAGCCGCGCACGTAGTAAGCGGTTTAGGAGCCGCGCACGTAGTAAGCGGTTTAGAAGTAAGCGGTTTCGCGGCCCGCTTACTGCGTGCGCGGCTCCTGCGGCGTTTCCTTTCCCGGTCCATTCGCTAAAACGGTGCCTGACAAGCCCGATCCCGTCTCGGCAGCGCGCGGAGGTGTAATTTCGTGCCGCGGTTTCCCCTCGTCATGCTCGTCGTCTTCGCGCTGACGCTGTTCACCAGTGCGACGTTGCTGTTTCTCGTGCAGCCGATGATCGGCAAGATGATCCTGCCGCTGCTCGGCGGCACGCCGGAAGTGTGGAACACCTGCATGGTGTTCTTCCAGGCCATGCTGCTGGCTGGGTACGCCTACGCCCACGCCACCACGCGCTGGCTCGGCGTTCGCCGCCAGGCGGGTGTGCATCTCGCCGTCCTCTTCGTGCCCGTGCTACTGTTCGCCGTCGCCGGGCCGCTCGCCATCAACAAAAGCTTTATCGTCGGCGGCGCGAACCCGATCGCCGGCGCGCTGCTCGTGCTGGTCGTCGCCGTCGGGCTGCCGTTCTTCGTCGTCAGCACCACGTCGCCGTTGCTGCAACAGTGGTTCTCCAGCACCGACCATCCGTCGGCCCGCGACCCCTACTTCCTGTCCACAGCCAGCAACATGGGCAGCATGTTGGCGCTCGTCGGCTATCCCGCCCTCGTCGAGCCGTTCTTGCCGTTGCGCGGGCAGCGCATCGCCTGGGGCGTCGGCTACGGACTGTACATCCTGCTGACCGGCACCTGCGCCGTGCTGCTCTGGAAGTCCGGCCGGGCCGTGGCGCTGGCGCCTGACGCGGGGAAGACGCCTGTGCTGGACGCCGTGAAAGCGCCAGCCGTCGAAATGCGGCCGCAGAAAGGCCAGTTCGCGAAGGCGCAGAGCAAAGGCAAGAACAAGAAGGGCGACCGCTCGGAGCGCGTTGCGCAGCAACCGGCGCCGACGCCGGCACCGATCTTCGAGACAGCCCTCTCCGGCGACGTCACGCTCTGGCGGCGGCTGCGCTGGGTGCTGCTGGCGTTCGTGCCCTCCAGCCTGATGATGGGCGTCACCACGTACATCACGACCGACATCGCCGCCATCCCGCTGCTGTGGGTGCTGCCGCTGGGTCTGTACCTGCTCAGCTTCATCCTCGTCTTCGCCAAGATTCCGCGCTGGGTCCACCAGGCGATGATCCTCGCCATGCCGTTGCTGGTGCTGCTGCTGGCGTTCATGATGCTCTCGGAGATCAAGCCGAAGATCACCTACAACATCATGTTGCACCTGCTGCTGATGTTCGTCGTGTCGATGGTCTGCCACGGCGAGATGGTACGCGATCGGCCGCCGACCAAGTACCTGACCGAGTTCTACATGTGGATGTCGTTCGGCGGCGTGCTCGGCGGCATCTTCAACGCCCTGATCGCCCCCGTGATCTTCAACTCGCTGGCCGAGTATTCGCTGGCGATGGTCCTCGCCTGCATGCTGCTGCCGCCGCTGGTGCCGAGCGAGGAAGAAGAACAGGGCCAGTGGGGCCGCTACGCCGACCTGACCCTCGTCGGCCTGTTCACGGTCATCGGCCTCTTCCTGATCTGGCTGCGGCTGCGCGACCACAATATCCCGTTCGACCGACTTGACGCGGGCGGTTGGGGTTGGCCGCTCGCCGCTGTCCTTCTGACCCTTGCCGGCGGGACGTTCTACACGCTGCGTTCGCTCGTCAGGCGCGAGGTCCGCGCCCTGGACATTGCCCTGCCGGTGACGCTGCTGCTGCTGACCGTGGGCCTGGTCTGGGGACTGAACTCCACCGCGCTGCTGAAGCGGCTCGTGTCGCTCGCCGATTACCTGCCGGTGACCGACCATCAGCTGCGCGTGATCCTGACCTTCGGCCTACCGGCCGTCCTCTGTTACACCTTCGTCGAACGCTCGCTGCGCTTCGGGCTGGGCGTCGGCGCCATCCTGCTCGCCGGGGCGTTCACGAACTTATTCCTGGAGACGACGGTCTACGAGAAGCGGAGTTTCTTCGGCGTTCTCAAGGTCGAGGTCGGGAAGGATGTCAGCCTCGTCAACAACACGACTGAGACGCTGTACAACAACCGCCTCGTCCACGGTACAACCCTGCACGGCAAGCAATATGTCAAACACCTGTACGAGTTGCCGCAATTCCTGGCGGCCGCGCTGGGCGTAACGGCCGGGCAGGACGGTCTGTCAGGAAGTGTCAGCTTCGCCGCTGCTCTGGAGGGCTACGACTATTCGTACCACGCGCTGACGTACTATCACCGCACTGGACCCATCGGCCAGGTGATGAGTGCGTTCAACCGCAGTGCCGCCGACCGCCTCGGCGTCATCGGCCTGGGCACCGGCACACTGGCCAGCTACGGTCGGCCGGGTCAGGATATCGTCTTCTACGACATCGACCGAGCGGTGAAGAACCTCTCCTTCGACCGCCGCGATTACTTCTCCTTTGTGCAGGATGCCAAGGCGCGCGGCGTCAACGTCGATCTGGTACTCGGCGACGCCCGGCTAGAGATCGAGCGCTGGTTGGAGAAAGAGTCCGGTCCGGTGCGGCAGGGAGATTACACCGTCCTCGCCGTGGACGCGTTCAGTTCCGACGCCATTCCGATCCACCTGATTACGCGCGAGGCGGTCCACCTGTTCATGCAAATGGTGCGCGAAGAGGGCGTGCTGGCCTACCACATCTCGAACCGCTATCTCGACCTGGCCCCAGTGTTGGCGAACATCGCGAAAGCGGAGGGACTGGCTGTCTTCATGGAGAGCGACCGCGAAGGCGGCCACGATCTGGAGACGATCGGCAAGTCGGGCGCGACGTGGGTAGTGCTGGCGCGCAAGGAAACGTATCTCGCCCGTCTGATGACGCAGCCGCAATGGGACAAGCATCGTAAGGTCGTCCGGGACACGATGCTTCAGGCGCTGGGGTTGCCGCAACGTCCGGAGGTGTCGATCTATCTGTGGCACCTGATCTACGCTCTCGACGAGAATCCGCCGCGGCCGACGAACATCCGCGCGGAGGACTGGCTGAAAGGCGCGGTCGTCCCGGCCCCCTGGCAGGCGGTCGATCCGAAGCCCGATGTCGGTGTGTGGACGGACGATTACTCGAATTTGTTGAAGGTGTTTATGTGGTAGGAGATTGCCGCTTGCGGCTTAGCGGGTGCCTCCCGCTAAGCCGCAAGCGGCGATTCACCAGTCCAACATTCTCCCCACCCCTTCGGCGACCGCACGCGCATGTACGCGCGCGGCGACAGCCACGTCCTCGACCGCGATCCCCAGCGACTTGAACAGCGTGATATCCTGCGGCTGTTTGCGGGCGACGTGCCGGCCGACGACCACCTGGCCCAGCTCGCGCACGTCCTGCCAGTGCAGCGCCCCTTCATCGAGCGCCTGCTGAAAATCGCCGGCTTCGAGACGGGCCTGGTCCTTGCTATCCACCACGACGGTGTTGCAGCGGCGCACGGCCACGGTGTCCAGTTCCGCCTTGCCCATGAAGTTCGAGCCGACGGCGTTGATGTGCGCCCCTTGCGGAATCCAGTTGCCGTTGAGGACGGGTTCGCGACTCGTCGTCGCCGTGATGATGATGTCCTTGTCCTCGGCGGCCGCTTCGGGGCGCTCGACGGGGATCACCTCGGTCTGGCACTCTTCGCTCATCTCGGCAGCGAAACGGCGGCGGCGCTCCTCGTTGGGACTGTAGACCATGACGCGCCGCACCCGGCGCACCTTGCAGACGGCGAGCAACTGCGTGCGCGCCTGCTTGCCGCTGCCGAAGAGGCCGACCTCAGTCGCGTCGGTTCGGGCCATGTATTTCGTGGCGACGCCGCTGGCCGCTCCGGTGCGCATCTGGCCGAGGTAGTCGGCCTGCATCAGGGCGAGCAGGGCGCCGGTCTTGCCGTCGTGGAGCAGGAAGTGAAACTGCGCCGGCGCCTTGCGGCTGGTGGCGTAGACCTTGGCCCCCATGACGCCGAGCGACTTGACCGCGGCCGATAGCGTATGCAGCACGGCGTGATCGGTCTGCGCGCGAGCGCGCGGTATGTTGTGCGCTTCATCGAGGCCCATCTTGCGCAGACCCTGCTCGACCGCCTCCAACGCCATGTCCATGGTGAGGAGGCGGCGAACGTCGTCTTCGTTAAGCAACAGCGTGGGCATTGTTTCCCAACCTTCGTCTTCGCCGCTTGCGGCTTAGCGGCAGCGTAACTCCGCTAAGCCGCAAGCGGCACCCGTGGCTATTTCTTGAGCCACGCTTCCAATTTATCCAGGCCGGTGCTGAGCTGTTCGCGGCTGGTGGCATACGACAGGCGGACAAAGCCTTCCGCGCCGAACGCCGAGCCGGGCACGACGTTGACTTGCGCCGTCTCCAGCGCCGCCGTGCAGAAGCTCAGCGAGTCCGTGACCGCGCGACCGCCGAGTGTGCGGCCGAAGTAGGCCGACACGTCGAAGAACGCATAAAACGCCCCCTCCGGCACCGGACAGCGGACGCCGGGGATCGCTTGTAAACGCTTGCAGACGAGGTCGCGCCGCACCGCGAATTCCTTGCGCATCACCTCGACGCACTGTTGATCGCCATCGAGGGCGGCCAGGGCAGCGTACTGGCTGACGCTGCACGGGCAGCCAGTCTGCTGGCTCTGCACGTCGCCCATCGCCTTGATGACCGGCGCCGGGCCGCACGACCAGCCGATGCGCCAGCCGGTCATGGCGTAGGTCTTGCTCGCTCCGCTGATGGTGATCGTCCGCTCGGCCAGCCCCGGCCGCAGCGTGGCGAAACAGGTCGCCCTGGCGTCGCCGAAGACGAGCTTTTCGTAGATTTCATCGCTGATGACGCCGAGGCCGGTTTCCAGCACCACGTCGGCGAGGGCTTCGAGTTCCTGGCGCGTGTAGACAGAGCCGGTCGGATTGCTCGGCGAGTTGAGCATGACGAGCCGGCTCTTCGGCGTGACGGCGGCGCGAAGCTGGGCCGGCGTCATCTTGAAGCCGTCTTCGAGGCGCGTCGGCACGAGCTTGTAGGCGGCGCCGGTCATCTGCACGAGGTCGGAGTAGCTGACCCAGTACGGCGTCGGGATGATAACCTCGTCGCCGGCGCCGACGGTGGCGGCCAGGGCGTTGTGCAGCGAATGCTTGGCGCCGTCGGAGATAATGACCTGTTCGGGGGTGTACTTGATGCCATAGGTTTTGTCGTAGAATCGGCCGACGGACTTGCGCAACTCGGGGATGCCGGAAGCGGGCGTGTAGCGGGTGTGGCCCTCTTTCATGGCCTTGACGGCGGCGGCGCAGATGTGCTCCGGCGTCGGGAAGTCGGGTTCGCCGAGGCTGAAGTCGGAAACCGCAATCCCTTCGGCCTGCATCTTTTTGGCGCGCGCGCCGGCGGCAAGGGTGGCGGAGGGTTGCACGGCGGCGGCCATCTTCGAGAGTCGTAACATAGTCGGTAGTCCATTGTCTTGCCGCTTGCGGCTTAGCGGGGGCGACGCTTGCATTGTATCGGACGTCCGCAACAGTGAGAACCGATGCCGGCGCAATTACGCATCGCCCATTTCGTCCACCGCTATCCGCCTGCGCTCGGCGGTTCGGAAGCGTACTTCGCCCGCCTCAGCCGATACCTCGTGAGCCGCGGCCATCACGTCACCGTCTTCACGACGACCGCCCTCGACCTGGAAGCGTTTCGCGGCCCCGGCAGAGTGCTGCCGCCCGGCACCACGATGGAAGACGGCGTCGAAGTGCGGCGTTTTCCGCTGCTACGGCTGCCCGCGCAGCGCTGGCTGCTCAAGTTGGCCTCGCTCTTTCCGGTCCGCGGCTGGTGGCAGGCGCTGACGCTGCCCTGGAACCCGCTGTCACCGGCGATGTGGCGTGCGGCGGACGGCACGGAGCGCTTCAACGTGGTCCACGCTACCGCGTTCCCCTATGGCTGGCCGCTGGCGTGCGCGCGGCGGCTGGCTCGGCGCCTCGATGTGCCCCTGCTCATGACGCCGTTCTTGCACACCGGCGACCCGAACGATCCGCGCGACCGCACACGCCGGACGTTCACCCATCCCGCATTGCTGGACCTCGCCCGCTCGGCCCGCCGTCTCTTCGTGCAGACCGAAGGCGAGAAGCAAGCGTTCGAGTCGCTTGGCGTTTCGCGCGACCGTCTCATCCTCCAGGGACTCGGCGTGGATGTCGAAGCCTGCACCGGCGGCGACCGGAAGCGGGCGCGCGCGGCGTGGGGGGTCGCTCCGAACACGGTCGTCGTCGGCCACCTGGCAAACTTGAGCATCGACAAGGGTAGTCTCGACCTGTTCCTCGCGGCGGCAGAGGCGTGGGATTGCGGCGCGCGCTTCGGTCTCGTCCTCGCCGGGCCGGAGACGACCGAGTTCCGCAAGGTTTGGCGCATGGGCGAAGTCTGGGGTTGGAACAAGCACCCCGATTTGCTGCGGCGCCTCGGCGAGCTGAGCGACCAGCAGAAACGCGACTTCTACGCCGGCATCGACGTGTTCGCCCTGCCGAGCCGCGTGGACTCGTTCGGCCTGGTGCTGCTGGAAGCGTGGGCGAACGGCGTACCGGTGATCGGCTATCGCGCCGGCGGCGTGGCGTGGGTGATCCGCGACGAGAGCGACGGCCTGCTGGTTCGCTGCGGCGATGTGGAGGGTCTGGCGGCGGCGCTCTGTCGATTGGCAAGCGATGCGGAGTTGCGACGACGCTTGGGGGAAACCGGGCGCGAGCGGACGCGGACGGAGTTTCGTTGGGAGGATAAGTTGCGGATGGTGGAGGCGTGTTGTTTAGCTTCTAACCTCTGAACTTCTCCGCATCTTGCGGAGAAGTTCAGAGGAGTTCTGGCTAACAGCTATTAGCTGACAGCTATTAGCTGTTAGCCAAACAGGTTTTGCGTTGTTGCGAACCCAGTGCGGCCCGACCGCGCTAGCCGCGACACCGAGACTTCAAATCCCTTCGTAGGCCGCTGGAAGAGATGCAACCGCGGCCCTTCAGCCTCACACGCTCTTTGGATCAACCACCACAACACCTGCTCCAAATCCCGCCATTCGAACGAAATCCGAGACATTAAACGTCAGCAAGTGCGTCACCACATGCACATGACAGACTGCCACAAGTCGGGCGTCGTGGACCTGCTTGCCGATAATTCCCAATGATCCTACAAGGGCCTTCCATGCAGGGAAGATGGCCGGTGTTTCTGCCAGCAGCGGAAACGACGCCTCGAATTCCGCTGCCAGCGCCTCTGCATCCACCGTGGATAGCCCCAGTCCGTTCAGAGCTAGCGGGCGGGTGGCAAGATTGCGGAACTCGATTAGGACTTGCGGCGTGATATGCAACCCTTCACCCCGCCGGTGCAATTCCAC
>JBBQPD010000085.1:0-12153 GCA_038331535.1 Gemmatales bacterium
CGGACCTGGCGAGCGCCCGCGCCTGGGCGGTGCGCGTGTAGCTGTCCATGGCCCGGTACTCGGCCAGCATCAACTCGCTGTACTGGTACGCCGCCAGCGACAGCAGCACGATGACGATGAGGACCGAGATCAGCACGAAGCCGGAGCGCGGTTCGGCACTCCGACCACGTGTGCGGCGGGCCAGAACAGCGCGAGTAGTGCGGCGATGGATCATGGTGTCACGGCGAAGGAGTGCCGCCTCCGTTCGCGGTCGCGATCGCGACGACGTGGCGATAAATCTTGACCGGCGCCTCGGGGCCGCCGATGCCGGGCAAACCGATCTCGATGGAAACGGCGACGGGCGGGCCGATGGGCGTCACCCCGTCCGCACCGAACTGCGTATCGGCCGGCGGCCATTTATCGTTCCAGACCGACCCATCCCAGTATTGAAACCGCAGCGAGCGGACCTCGTCGGCGATGACGTAGCTGTTCTCGTTCTCGATGCCGGGCGGCAGGGTAATCTGTGCGTCGTCGGCGGTGAACGGCTGCACTTCCTGCTTGGCCAGGCCGCCGTTGCTGCCGTCGCCGATGAGCCAGTAACTGATGCGGCGCGTGTCGCTGACCGGCGGCGCCGTGTCGGTACCCCTGGCGTTGATGGCGTCGCGCGGCAGGCGTGTAACGAACAGATGCAGCGTCTGATTGTCGCCGATCAGACCGAGCGTCACGGGGTAGGCGGTCGCCGCATTCGTCGCGGTCGTCGCGCCCGTAGCGTCCGGCATCCCACTCGCCCCGGCGCCTGACGCACCCGCGCCGGTGGTGCTCGGAGCAGCGCTTGCCTGGTTGCGGAACCGAGCGGGATCAGAAAGCGTAATGGTGGAGGAGACATCGTCGGCAATGCGCGTGATGAGCGCGCGGGCGAGCGTGCTTTGTTCGACCACTTCGCGCGCCGCGGCGGCGTGCTTGAGCTGTGTGTCCACGGCAACGTACAGAGCGCCGAGCAGCAGCAGACCGATGCCCATCGCGAGCAGCACTTCCAGCAGCGTGAAGGCGGTCCGTTTGTCGCGGCGAATCATGTCAATGCCACCGGGGTCGAGCTTCATTAGCCGCTTGCGGCTTAGCGGGCGCTATAGCCGCAAGCGGAATCACTACGTTAGTTGGTTCACTGGCTCCCTGGGACCGGCGTCACATCCTGCGAGCTGCCGATAACCGACGGGTCAACGAGCATCTGTGACAGCGTGCTTTCGATCGGCGCGCCGCTCGGCCGTTCGCGGGACACTTTGACGCTCACGGTCCACAGATTGGGTACCGTGCTCTGCTCGACTGTCAGCGACCACTGATAATCGGGATCCTCATCGAAGGGCGTGTCGCTCTGGGCCGTCAGGGGGATTTCGCCCGATTGCACCTGGGCAAACTTTGACTGGCACAGGCGCGACGCCTGATTCATCATCTGCACTTCAAGGGCGCGGTCGCCGGCCATCGAGACCAATTGGGTGATGCCGCCGATCGCCAGAAGAAAGATGGCAACCGCGACCATCACTTCCATCAGCGACAGGCCGGGCCGGGGCGTTCTCATGGTCGGGAGGAACATCAGCGGTCCTCCTTGCTGGTCTCGGTCTTGAACGTCCCGGTCAGCGCCCGCAACTTCAATTTGATGGGCTTCGCGCCTGGCGCTTGCAAGGGAACTACCGCATCTTCACGAGCCGTCCCGTCGGTCAGGAAAACGGCCACCGCCACATAGGCGGACGGATTGGCGGGTGCCTTGTCCGAGTCCTCGTCCTTGTTCCTTTCGCCGCTCGGAGGCGCGTTGCCGGAGAGGTCGAAGGTGATCCCGTCCAGTTTACCATTCAAGATGAGTGGCGGGTTGTCGGCATCAGTCGGATCGGGCGGGTTTCCAGACCAGAACTCCGGTCGATCCGGTGCGACGCGATACCGTGTCGTTCCGGGCAGCACGGCGAAGCGATACGGCGTGCTGTCCTGGATGGCCCGCGCCCGTGCCTGTGCCCACGCCCCCTTGATGGAGTCCGCGGCCGCGCTCACCTTGAAGTAGCCGTAGGAGCTTTCGAGCGACGGGTAGAAAACGGCCCCGAGCATGACGAGGACGGCCATCACCAACAGTAATTCGAGCAGGGTGTAGCCGGAGCGGCGGTTGCATCTGGCCATGTTGCGGCCGGGGGTAGAAGGGCGGAGTGAAGCATGAATCCACGGAGCGGTCCGGCGGCACCAGACCCGCTCCGAGACAGGAGACGTCACTTGTTCTCAAGATTGCTGACGCGCTGGCCGCTGCCCATCGAGAAGACGACAATGCGCTGCGATCCGGCATCGTCCTGGACTTCCAGCTCGTAAGGCTTGCCCCACGGGTCAATGACCTTGTCCGCGGGAACCAGAGGAGGCACGCCGTTCACGTTCTGGGTCAGTTCCTGAATGCTGGTCGGCAAGCGATCGTGCTTGATGTTGAACATTTCGACCTGTTGCGCCAGTCCCTTGGCGTCGATCTTGGCCTTGCTGACCTTGGAGCCTTCGTACTGTTGCATGACGTAGTAGCCGCCGACGCCGGCCAGCATCACGATGATGGCCACGACGACGAGGATTTCGAGCAGGGTGAAGGCGCTGCGGATCGCACGCGGGGTGCGGCGTGTGGGAGAAGGGAGCAACATGGTGGGGTACCTCATTCCGGGCGGACGGATCCGATAAGAAAAGTCTAGCAGCGGGCGAATTAAGGAATCATGAGTGTTTAGCGTTCAAGCCGTAAGTGTTAGCCTAACCGTTAGCGTCGCCGCCGTCTTCGCCATTTCTGACGCGCGCGGCCACAACGATCAGGCTTTCAGCACGGCCTTGACGACTTTGCCGCCGTTGATAGTCGCGCGCTCGTCGCGGCCGTTCTGGGGGAACGTCAGCCGCAGGTGATCGAGTCCGAGACAGTGCAGAATGGTGGCGTGCAGGTCGTTGACGTGGACCTTGTTGTCCACGGCCCAGAGGCCGATGTCATCGGTCGTGCCGTACGTGAGGCCGCCCTGGATGCCGCCGCCGGCCATCCAGACGGTGAAGCCATAAGGGTTGTGGTCGCGGCCGTTGCCGCTTTCGCTCATCGGCGTGCGGCCGAACTCGCCGCCCCAGATCACCAGCGTCTCGTCCAGCATTCCCCGGCGTTTCAGGTCTTTCAGCAACCCGGCGATGGGCCGATCACTTTCCTTGCAATGGCGGGCGTGATTGCCTTCCACGTCCGCATGGGCGTCCCATTTACTGCCGCTGCCGGAGTACAGCTGGACGAAGCGCACGCCGCGTTCGACCAGTCGCCGGGCGAGCAGACAGTTGCGGCCGTACTTCTCCGTCGCCTTATCGTCGAGACCGTAGAGCCGTTTCGTCTCGGCCGTCTCCTGAGCAAGGTCAACCGCCTCCGGGGCGTGTTGCTGCATCTTGAATGCCAGTTCATAGGCGGCGATACGGGCTTCGAGGTCGCCGTCCTCCTGGCGGGTCTCGCGATGACGACGATTCAACTCCTGCAAGAAGTCAATCTTCGCGCGCTGCGGATCGCCGGCTTGATCGGAGGGCGGTTCCAGGTTCAGTATCGGCGTTTTGCCCTCGCGGAAGCGCGTCCCCTGGAACGTCGTCGGCATGAAGCCAGTGCCCCAGTTGCGGCTGCCGCCGGGCGGGTCTTCGGGATAGTCGAGCATCACGACGTAACCCGGCAAGTTGGCGCTGACGGTGCCGAGACCGTACAGCGACCAGGAGCCGAGGCAGGGCCGACCGCCCAGGATGCTGCCGGTGTTCATCTGGCAAACGCTGCCGACGTGATTCAGCCCGTCGGCGTGACAGCTGCGAATGACGGCGAGGTCGTCCACGCAGGTCGCGATTTCGGGTAACCAGTCGCTGACCCAGGTGCCGCTCTGGCCGTGCTGCTTGAACTTGCGCTTGGTGCCAAGCAGCGGCGTGTAGGCGGTTTTGCCCATCGCGGTGACGGGCCGCTGAAACGTACTAGGCAGCGGCGTCCCGTGCAGTTTCTGCAACTCCGGCTTGGGATCGAAGAGGTCGATGTGACTGGGTCCGCCGTCGAGAAAACACCAGATCACGCTCTTCGCGGTCGCCTTCAGGTGCGCCGGCTTGGGCATCGTCGGCGCGCGCGACAGGTCGGTGGCGGCGCGCGCGTTCTCTTCCATGAGGGCCGTCAGCGCGAGCAACCCCATGCCGCCGCCGGCGCGGGTGAGAAAGTCACGACGGGAGACAGGGCGTTCGTGGTGGGGAAGCATGGGAATATCCTGAGGCAGGCCGGTTCGTGAGAGCTTACACGGACCAATCTTCGAGAAACAGTCCCGGAACACGGCCGAAATCGCGTCGATTACGGGTTACGACGATCAGACCGTTCTCCAGGGCGATGGCGGCAATGCGAAGGTCCATTCCTTTAACTTTAAGTTTCTGCTTAATGAGATCCCTAAATCGAAACACGGCCGGTTCAGCGAAGGACACTACTGCAAAACGCTTCCATACCGGCAAGAGGCGATTCGGTAGTCTGTCATAGGCAAAACGGATCTGAGGCGGAGTTCTGGCTTGATTGATCGCGCTCAACCAACCGGCGAGCTGCTCTTGGACATTGATTACCGAGATGAACACATCCACATCTGGGTGAGTACTCAAGTTGTGCAACACTTTCGGGTGATTGTGCTGCAAGAGGCTGATCGTGTCCGTATCAAGAAGAAATCGACTCATGGGCGGCCGCATCCTCTTGTTGTTTCAACGCCTCCTCGTCTTTTCGCCGGTACTCGTCAATGCCCTCCTGCATCGCCTGCCAGAACCAAGTGTCGAGGGCTGCTTCCTCAGCGGAAATAGGTGCTGTCGGCGACGGTATCGGTGGACCACTGCTGCCGATGCTCAAGGTAATTATCCTGCCTCCGCCACGAAGACGTGCAGCGATCAGGCGCTCCACGGACCGAGCAACCTCCTCCGGAGAGTTTCCCTCGGCGCAGCAGCCAAAAGGTTCTCCGGCCAGGCCGCGAAACCGTCCGCCTTCGATCGGCTCGATGAGAACCGAAACCTCCATGACTCAACCCTCCGCAAGCGCACCACCTACCGCAATGATAGCGGCGAGGATCGTGGCTCTACAAGGCTTCTCGATCCGCCTTCACGTCAATCGACGTACAAAAACTCGTTCGTGTTCAGCAGCGCGTGACAGAAGTCGGCAACGGCAGCACTGCGCGCCGTAGCTGGTGTCAGCGGCCGCGCTCCAGCCGCCCGTTCGCGCAGCCGTTCGGACTGGGCGGCGATAAAACGCGCGCCGAGGCGCACCTCATCGGCGGTCGCGGGCCGGCCCCAGGCGGCGCGATAGGCGTGCGCCACCAGCGCCTCATCGTTGCTGCCGTGTCGAGCCAGAAGATTGCCACCCCAGGTGCGGGCGTTGTCCAGCGTCAGGTCGCCATTGAGCAGCAACAGCGCCTGCGGGGCCGTCGTCGTGTTGACCCGGCGCGCGCAACTGTTGTGCAGGTCCGGCCAGTCGAAGGCGTCGAACAGCGGGTAGCGCATGTTGCGCTTCACGAAGACGTAGACCGATCGCCGGTTTTGGTCGGCGGCCGCAGCGTCCGGCTTCCAGGCGTAGGTGCTCACCTTGTCGGGCAGCTTCGGCTTGGCGCTGACGCCGAACATGCGCGCGTTCAGTTCGCCGGACAGGGCAAGAAGGCTGTCGCGCATCGCTTCGCCTTCGAGGCGGCGCCGGCGCGCGTGCCAGAGGAGTTTGTTGTCGGGGTCGGCGGCGAGCGCCCTGGCGTGATCGGGGTTCGACGGCTCGATCCGCGAATCCTGGCAGTAGGCCGCCGAGGTCACCATCAGCCGGTGCAGCGCTTTCAGACTCCACTCGCGGTCCATGAAATCGACGGCGAGATAGTCGAGCAGCTCGGGATGCGTGGGGAGTTCGCCCTGCATGCCGAAGTCGTTGGGCGTGGCGACGAGGCCGACGCCGAAATGCTGCTGCCAGAGGCGATTGACGAGCACGCGCGCCGTCAGCGGGTTGTCGCGCTTCGTCAGCCAGCGGGCCAGGGCCGAGCGCAGCCCGGTGCTTTCGACCCCGTTCGACAGACTCCGATCGACGCTGCCGCCGCCGAGGAACACGGGAAAAGACGGTTGCAGTTCCTGCTTCGGCTTGTGCCACTCGCCGCCCTGGAGGAGGCGCGTCGGCGGCGCCTGGCGGAGGTCGGCGACGGCCATTGCCATCGGCGCCGACGGGCGCGGCGGCATGGCGTTCAGGCGCGTTTCCAGCTCTTCAAAGCGTTTCTTCTGCGCGTCGGTCAGTCTCTTGACCATCTCCTTGCTGCCGCGCAGCAACTGCGGCTCGGCCATCAGCGCGATTTGCTGCTGATAGGGCGTCCGCTTCTCGTCTTGCGTGGTAATGGCTTCCTGAATCTCCGGCCGAAACTTATTCATCGCGTCTTTTCGCATCTGCTGGCGTGTCCCAGCGATCAGCGACTCCATTTCGTCGCGGACCTCCTTTGTCTCCAATTCCCAGGCGGCGAGCTTCGCCTCGTAGTCGCGGCGCGCGGCGGGGGAGAGTGCCGGCACATTATTCGAGCGCATCGCGGCAAAAAACGCCTGAAAGCGGAAGTAGTCGGCCTGCGAGGTCGGATCGTACTTGTGGTCGTGACAGCGAGCGCAGCCGAAGGTCAGGCCGAGAAAGGCGAGCGCCGTCGTCTCGGCATGGTCGTCGAGGATTTCCTGGCGGCGTTGTTCGAGGTTGGCCGCGTTGTACTCGTCGGGCCAAAGGCGGTTGAAGCCGGTGGCGAGCAGCGCCTCGGGGTTGTCCGGCTCCAACTCGTCGCCGGCCAGTTGTTGCCGGATGAAGCGATCGTAAGGCAGATCGGCGTTGAGCGCGCGGATGACGTAATCGCGGTACTTGTGGGCCTCGGGCCGGTAGTCGTCGGCCTTGAAGCCGTCGGTCTCCGCGTAACGAACCAGGTCGAGCCAGAGCTGCGCCCAGCGCTCCCCGTAGCGCGGCGAGGCGAGCAGTCGATCCACGACCTTGAGGTAGGCGTCGGCAGAATTATCGGCGAGAAATGCGTCCTGCGCCTCGACCGTCGGCGGCAGTCCGGTCAAATCGACGCTGACGCGGCGCAGCAGGCGGAGCTTGTCGGCGGGCCGGTTCGGGGCGAGTCCCTTCGCTTCCAACTTGGAGAGAACGAAGGCGTCGATGGGATTGCGGACCCATGCCTGATTCTTGACGACGGGCAGAGAGGGACGCTTCGGCGGCTGGAACAGGAGCGCGCGTTCGGGTGGGATGTCGTCGGCGCGGACGGTCGAGTGGCCGTAGAACGCGAAAAATGCGCACAGGCATAATAGACAACGGCGCATCGGTCTCGTTCTCCTGGAATCAATTTCTCCTTACTAGCCCTCGGCGCGCGCCGGGGGCTAGTAAAGATTTTTTACTCACACCTTGAGCAATTGACACGCCTCGGCGTACCCCGGCGCCGGTTGGCCGTACTCACTCGCCGTGACGCGGGCGAGCGCGACGACCTGCCGCCAGCGGAAGGCGGCGCGGGTCAACGTGAACTCCTCGGACGTCGTGCGGTAGAACTTCTCGGCATGCAGGGCGCCGTCTTCGCTGACGGCGTAGCGGAGCAGCACGTCGAACATCGCCCGCGCGTCGCCGCCCATCTGGCCATACTGATGCACGATGGCGCAGGCCAGCGCCTGGTTCTTCTCCCGGATGGCGCCGTCCACGTCCTTGAGCAGGACGGCGGGATCCTTGCTCGTGACCTTCTCGCGCGCCTCGGCCAGCGGGCGCGGCTCCCACTTCAGGAAGTCGCCGCCGCGTTCCGTGCGGTCGTATGCCGCCTGGTAGCCGGCCACGATCAAGCTGACGATGGCGTTGCGCGCGTTGGCGGACCGGGCCAGGTTGCGCCAGGCGTTGGACGAGTCACAGGCGTGAACGCCGATCGAGTCGCCGTGAATGCTGCCCGCCGGTTTGTTCGGCGCTTCTTGCTTCGGCCGGCCGGCGTCGCGCAGAATGAGTTGATTCGTCGCCAGCGTGATCCCCTCGGTCACGGCCGCGAGCGAGAAACCTTCCGCCAGGGCCGCGGCCACCGCCTCGGCGGCCTGGGCGGCGGTGCCCGTGAAAATCGTCTGGCTCAGCTTGTCCACCCAGGCGTCGTCCGCCGTGCGCGTGCCGGGTTGCTTGCCGGCGAGCTTGTACTGGTCGAGCAGCGCGGGCACCAGCTTGCGGAGCGGATCGAAGCGGCCGGAATGCTTCTCGTCGTTGACGCAGAAACGCACCGACTGGCGCAGCATCGTGTGGGCCTGCTGCGGTCCGACCAAATCGACCAGCGACCACGCCCGCGACACCAACACGATGCGGTGGACGTGGGCGGCGTCGTGGACGGTGGGGAGGAGGTTGTTGAGCGCCTCGTCGGCGCTGCCGCGGGCTAGGCCGGCGTAGATGCGCTCGGCCGTGGCTACGTCTTTCTTGGCGCGGATGGCGTCGCGCAGCGTGAGTGGGTCGGTCGCCGTCTCATCCGGCTTGACCGGCCGCAGGACCTCGTCCTTGCGTCCGCCCTTCTCCTGGATGCGCGTCGCGTTGCGGTAGAGCACCTTCAGCACCGGCAGGGCCCGCCGCTCCTCGGACAGTTCGCTCGACATCTGAAACGCCGGGGTCAGCGCCATGAGCGTGTGAAAGCCGACATAGTCTTCGCCGCCGAAGGTGCGCGCATTGGCCAGGGCGGCGCCGGCGACCAGTTCGCGCAGGGCCAGACCGCCGCGCAGCTTCTCGATGAGCATGGGCTGGAGGGTGTTGGCGGGCGTTTGCTGCAACAGATCGACGAGGGGTTCGAGCTTGCCGAAGTTCAGGCGCTCAGGGGCTTCGTCCGCCCGGACCGTGCCGAGGCCCAGGTCGAGGGCCAGGCCAGTACCGAGGGTAGCGGTCAACATCCCCTTACCCACGTCCGTGAAGAGTTCGCGACGAGTTCGGTGCATGATGGACCCCTGGCGAGAGCAGGTCGGCGATCCTCCCGGCCCCCTCGCGCGCCGGAAGATGTAGGCGGAGGTTTGGAAGAGAGAGCAATCCAAAGAGTACCGCGCCGGCGGCCGCGATGCAAAAAGAAAAGCTACGAAGTTTTGGTAATGTCTCCGTATTGCCGCTTGCGGCTTCGACGTGGTTTCAAAACCAAACCCCCCGACCCCCAACCCTACGAGCGAAGGGGGAGCAAGCCGGCATTCGCCCCCTCCCTTTGTAGGGGAGGGGGTTGGGGGAGAGGTTTTGAAACCACGTCTTAGCGGTCGTGCGCCGCCAAGCCGCAAGCGGTACTACGTCGCTCCCTTGCCGTCTCGCCGCAAGCTCTCGACAATAGCGGCAAGGATCGACTGCTCCGACGCACTCACACCAGCCTTCCTCGGCAGGACGCCCGACGGGACCACTCCCACCCACGCAGGTCACCCGATCTCGCCGGACAGGCGCCGGTCCGAATGCTAGGCTAACTACAGATACATTTACATATGCCGGCGCGTTGACAAGATCAGCGGCCAATCCGATGGACCGGCCGCAGGCCGGATTACACGAGTGGCCTCCCGCATATGGAGCTGGCGCGAAACCTGAAGGTCGAGAGTGTGTGCCGGCTGCGGCCGACGCCGCCGCGGGGCATCGCCCCGGACCGGCCCGTCGTCGAGGCCGTTGACCTCATGCGCCGCCACCGCGTCGGCTGCCTGCTCGTCTGCCAGGGCGAGCGCCTGGTGGGCATCTTCACCGAGCGCGATCTGATGCGCCGCGTCCTCGCCGCGGGGAAATCGCTCGCGTCGCCCGTCGGCCTGTTCATGACTCCCGACCCCGTGACCGTCGGCCCGAAGGAGCCAATCAACCTCGCCCTGAAACTCATGGAGGAGGGCGGCTACCGCCACCTTCCCGTCCTTGATGCTGTCGGTCGGCCGCTCGGCGTGTTGTCGATCAAACGTATCGTCCACTACCTGGCCGAGCATTTCCCGGCCACCATCTACAACCTTCCCCCCGATCCGAACGTCTTCCCGCTCCAGGCCGAAGGGGCGTAAGTCTGAAAAGGTGACAAGGTGACAAGGTGACAGGGTGACAGGGTGACAGAAGAGCGCTAGCGCCAGATCAATTAGGATGTCTTCTGTCACCTTGTCACCTTGTCACCTTGTCACTTGGTCACCAGCAGGGCGCCGCATGTCGCCGCCGACAGTCAGTCCCGTGCCCATCGAAGACCGCGACGCGGTGACGCTCCGGCTATCGGGCGACGCGGGCGATGGCATGCAACTCGCCGGCAGCCAATTCGCGCGCACCGCCGCTCTCGCCGGTAATGCCGTGTGTACCCTCCCCGACTTTCCGGCCGAGATTCGTGCCCCCTCCGGCTCCCTCGCTGGAGTGTCGGGATACCAGATTCAATTCGGCAGCGCCGCCGTCTACACGCCGGGCGACCGACTCGACATCCTGGTCGCCATGAACCCCGCGGCGTTGCAGGTGAGCCTCAAAGACCTGGAACCGGGCGGTGTGCTGATCGTCGATCAGGGCGCCTTTGACGCCGACGAATGGCTGAAAGCCGGCTACACGGTCAACCCGCTCGAAGACGGCTCGCTGGACGCATATCGGTTGGCAGCGGTGCCGATCACGGCGCTCAATCGATCGGCAGTCGCCCCGATGCGGCCGACGCCGCGCGAAGCGGACCGGTGCCGAAACTTCTTCGCCCTGGGGCTGGTGTACTGGCTGTTCGAGCGTCCGCTTGGACCGACGCTCGGCTGGATCCGCGACAAGTTCGCCCGCAATCTCGACGTGTTGGAGGCGAACAGCCGATCGCTCAAGGCAGGCTACCAGTACGCCGAGACGGCGGGTCTGCTGGCGGTGCGTTATCGCGTCGGTCAGGCGCCGGTCGCGCCGGGCCGTTATCGCCGGGTGACCGGCGCGGAGAGCCTGGCCCTGGGACTGGTTTCCGCTGCCGAGGTCGCGGGCCTGCCCCTGCTGTTCGCCGCCGCACCATCCACGCCGTCGTCGGAAGTGTTTCACCACCTGGCCGGGATGAAACGTTTCGGCGTCCGTACCTTTCAGGCGGAGGACGAGATGGCAGCCGTCGGCGCCGCTCTCGGCGCCGCCTTTGCCGGCGGCCTGGGTGCTACCGCCACCAGCGGCCCCGGCCTCGCGCTCGGCTCCGAGGGACTTGGCCTGGGGGTGATGACCGAACTGCCGCTGGTCTTGATCGACGTGCAACGCGGCGGTCCCAGTTCCGGGCTGCCGACGAAGACCGAGCAGGCGGACCTGTTGCAGGCGCTATTCGGCCGCAACGGCGAGTGTCCCGTCGCGGTCCTCGCGCCCCGTTCGACCGCGGACTGCTTCGACGCGGTGTATGAGGCCGTCCGGCTGGCCGTCGGCTTCATGACGCCAGTGATCGTGCTGGCGGATAGCGCTCTCTTCAACGGAGCGGAACCCTGGCGCATTCCGAAGCGGGAGGAACTAGCGCCGATCCCGTTCAACCGTGCCGAGCGGCCCAACGGCGTGAAAGAGGGGCGACCCGTGTTCCTTCCGTATCTCCGCGACGCCCGGCTGGTGCGCGCGTGGGCGGTCCCCGGGACTCCCGGGCTGGAGCACCGCATCGGCGGCCTGGAGAAGGACGACGTGAGCGGCGACGTCAGTTATGACCCTGCCGACCACGAACACATGGTAAGTACGCGGGCACAGAAGATCGCCAACATTGCCGATGCGATCCCTCTTCTGGAAGTGGACGGCCCCGAGCAGGCCGACCTCCTGGTCGTCGGCTGGGGCGGAACCTACGGCGCGATCACGGCCGCGGTGCAGAGAGTGCGCCGTCAGGGAGTGCAGGTCGCGCACGCCCATTTGCGGTATCTCAATCCTCTGCCGCGAAACACAGGCGCGGTGCTGAGGCGTTACCGGCACGTCCTGGTTCCCGAGATGAATCGGGGGCAGCTGCGATTACTGTTGCGGGCCGAATTTCTGCTGGACCTCGTCGGCCTGAACAAGCTACAAGGGCAGCCGTTCCGCGTGGAAGAGATTGAAGCGAAAGTTATGGAGTTGATGAAGGGGTAGCTGTACCCAGGGTGCGCTCGCTGCGCGAGCGACCCTGGGCTATGGTAAGCATTCGGTAAACCCGTCCGTCCGCAATCTATCCTGATTGGGCGCGCACTCTCTCTCCGACCGAGCAAACTCGGACACGGCCGCACCTCGAGCCATGCCTCCGAGACGACTTA
>JBBQPD010000086.1:0-12125 GCA_038331535.1 Gemmatales bacterium
AACGCTATACTTTGTTCACAACAGTTCGCCAGGGATATTTAGAGGTACTGGCAACGCAACTGCGCGTCCAAATCCTCGGTGAACTCGTGAAATTCGCCAAGAAGTCTCAGGAAAACGCGGAGGCTCTTGAGAAGGCAAAACAGATTGCTGAACTCGATGTGCTGCCGTTGCAACTGGAATTTCATCGGCTCACTGCCGATCTGGAAGCGTCTCAGCGGGAATGGATCGCCGCCTGGCGTCGCCTCGCCACCAGTATCGGTATCCCCAACCTTCCGATGACCGCCTTGATCGGCAACCTCGATGATAATCTCCCGAGTTTCGATTTTGAACAGGCACGGGATATTGTCCTGGAAATCCACCCAGAAGTGAATTTCGCCAAGGTCGGCATTGCCAAGGCCGATCTCGCGCTACGACGTGCGGAAGTCGAGAAAATCCCGAATGTCACCGTTGGTGCTGGCTACACCCGCCAAAATCAAAATCGCTCGAACGACTGGATGCTCGGCGTAAGCGTTCCAATTCCGGTGTTCAATCGGAACCAAGGAAACGTGCTCGCTGCCCAAGCCGATACCGGCAAGGCTCGCTTCGAAGTAACCCGCGTCCAAAACGACCTTGCGAGTCGGCTTGCAACCGCATTTGGCCAATACTCGGCGGCGAAGCAACGCGCCGACCGCTATCGAACGTCGGTCTTGCCGACGGCCACGAGATCGTATGAGCTTTCCATGAAGGCGTTCAAGGGTGGTCAGTTCGAATACCTTCGCGTGATCCAGGCTCAACGGGCGATTTCGGAAGCCAACCTGGAATACATCCGTGCCCTGGGCGATGCCTGGCGGTCCGCCAGCGAAATCGCTGGCCTTCTCCTTGTGGATGAATGGCCCCGGCCGGATGGCAAGCCGTCCGAAAAATGAATCCTTTTCTCGATTTTGAAAGTCGACCATGCTCCGGTCGATCCGGAATTGGCGGCGATGGAAAGGATAAACAGCGGCGTCAAGCCGGGCAGGATACGCTGACTGTGGCAGTCGCTCTGGTTTTATCGGCGGGAATTGTTAAACTGATGAGGGGTTTCGTGCCGACGAGAATAGCATGTATCGCCGTATCGTGTCCTTACTCCTGTTGCCGTGCGTATGGCTGACGCAATCAGCTGCCGTCGGCCACTCCCACGGCGGCTCACAGCCGACCGGGCACGACCTCCGTCCGCATGTTCACACAAATCCTTGTTCGGCTCCGCATTCACACGACCACCATCACCACGGTCCTGAAGGTCACCACAATCATCATCACCATGACGGGGACGATGTTCCCGAGTCAGACGCGCAGTCGTCGTTGCCGGAGCAGGAGTCGCCGTCTGACCACGATTCCGACGCCATCTACATCAGCGGTGTCGATGTTATCATCGATGTGCGTTCTGTTGTTGCGGACGAGCTAGCGGCTTCGTTTATGTGGGCTGCCGAGGGAACCTGGTCTATCAGCTTCTCCACCAAT
The DNA here is from genome assembly GCA_038331535.1 of Gemmatales bacterium. Lineage (GTDB taxonomy): Bacteria > Planctomycetota > Planctomycetia > Gemmatales > Gemmataceae > JBBQPD01. Next base: position 1,480 of record JBBQPD010000086.1, read on the forward strand.
CCGTTGAACGACGCCACGCGCTGGTCGCATCCGCCACCTCGGCCAGGATATTCCTGCGCGCTCTACGTCCGTCACCTATCCCTTTTGATTTAGCCACCTTTCAAAATCGAACGGGCTAACGCAAGATATGCGTCGTGTCCCGGCGTCTCCACGTGCTGTGACCAGGTGCGTCCATTCGCGGTCGGAATCATCGTCCGGCCCGCAACCAGCGTCTTTACACGATTGCCTGTTGGTCGAGTGAACCAACAACCTTCAACCAAAACATTCCGCATGATGCGGGGGTGTACCTATGCGTGCGTCATTTTTCGCCTTGATTCTTGGGGCGATCGGCCTAAGTCTGGCTGGTTGTTCGACCCCATCCCGTTCCCCTGGCCTGCCGATTCTCTCCGCCGTCCCGGCATCCCCGACCGTCATTCGGACGGCAAACTTCGCCAGCTACCAGAAGGACGGCGAAGAACTGCCGCCCCCGAAGAAATATGACAAAGAGCCGGATTCGGGAAACGGAAACGGCCATTCCTATGAGCTGGCGGAACTCATCGCGATTACGCTTGAACGCAATCCGCGTCTGGCTCAGGTGACCTTTGCCATCGATACGGCACGAGGTCGGGCAGTTCAAGCTGGGCTTTACCCAAACCCAACCGTGAACGTAACGGGAAATGAGTTGGGCGACCGAACAGGACCAAGCGGTATCTGGTCGGCTTACACCTCGCAGGAAATCGTTACGGCCAACAAGCTCGGCCTGAGCAAGTCTGCCGCGTTCAAGGAAATCGATCAAGCGACCCTCAATCTGGTGGCTGAGCGTTACCGGATTTTCACCGAAGTGCGACAAGCGTTTTTTGAGGCCCTGACCCTTGAACGGCGGGCCGCGATCCTCAGCGACCTAGTGAAACTGGCTGAACAATCCGTTGACAATGCCAAGAAGCTTCTCAAGGCAAAGGAAGCTGCCGATCTCGACTTGGTACAGCTTGAAGTCGATCAGGAACGCTACCGGGCCGAGTTGGAGGCGACCCAAAGGGCGCTGCCGGGGGCGTACCGGAAGCTTGCGGCAAGTGTCGGCGTGCAAGATCTGCCGATTGCCCGCCTCTCCGGTGACCTCGACACGCCGCTTCCGGAATACGATCTCGACCGGGTCCGCGTGTATGTACTTGGGATTCACCCGGAGATTCGGTCGGCACAGATTGGCGTCGAACGCGCCCAACTCTTGGTCCGGCGGGCAGAGGTCGAGCCAATCCCAAATGTCACGGTCGGGGCCGGATACACACGGCAAGGTCAGAACCGGTCGAACGACTGGGATATCGGCGTCAGCGTGCCCGTGCCGCTTTGGAACAAGAATCAGGGAAACATTCTCGCGGCCAAGGCCCAAGTGGGGGAGGCGATTAACCAAGTCGGGCGGATTGAAAACGACCTGGTTAGTCGGCTCGCCACTTCGTTCAGCACCTATGCATCTGCGCAGAAACGGACTGAGCGCTACAAATCGTCAATCCTCCCCAAGGCCCAGCAAACCTATCGACTGTCGCTCAAAGCATATCAGGGCGGCCAATTTGAGTATCTCCGCGTGCTCGCGGCACAGCGGACCGTGGCAGAGGCCAACCTGGAACTGGTTCGCTCGCTCGGCGAGATGTGGCGAGCGGGGAGCGAAGTCGGGGGCTTAATGCTCGAAGACCAATGGCCGCTCGCCCCTGTGCTTGAAAGGAAACAGCCATGAAACTGATTCGATTGGTAAAGCCCGTCCTCCTGGTCGCCGTCATCGTCGGGCTAACCGTGGGCGCCTACGTGACCAGCGAGAGGTGGTTGCCGTGGTTCCAGCACAACAGGCCGGCCGATCCGGTTGCGGCGTCGGAGGAAGGCGCCTCCCCCTCAGAAAAGATGATCGTCAGCGAGCAAGCTCAAAAAAACTTGGGATTGACCGCGAAACCACTAAAGGCCCAAACCTTCTGGAAAACCATTCAGGTACCGGGGATGGTGGTGGACAGACCCGGAATCAGTGACCGAGGTGTAGTCGCCCCTGCGACTGGGGTAATCGTCAAAATCGCTCACGTTCCCGGCGAAACGGTTCGGGCCGGCGACCTCCTGTTCACCCTCAAGCTGCTCAGCGAGTCGCTTCATTTAACCCAGACCGATCTCTTTAAGTCGACCCAGGATATTACGCTGGCCCAGGCTCAGCGGAAGCGGCTTACGGCTTCAGGCGGGGCCATCCCGGAAGCCCGGATAATCGAAGTGGACAACCAGATCACCCGGTTGGAAGTTGCGGTCAAATCCTATCGCCAGGAATTGCTCAACCGTGGCTTTGGCCCAGAGCTGATCGCCGGGATCACGGAGGGGAAATTCGTCAATGAAATCTCCATCGTCGTTCCGCCGCGAGCCGTCGAAGCCAAGCCGCCAAATACCCTCGCCAAGCAATCCGGCGCCGAGACAAGTACCCCGACATTCGAGGTGCAGGAACTCAAGGTCGATCTGGGTCAGCAGGTTCAAGCCGGGCAAACGCTGTGCCTTTTGGCCAACCACCAAATGCTTTCCATTGAGGGCCGGGCTTTTCGCGACGAGACGCCGCTCCTGGAGCGGAGCGTCAAGGAACGGCGGCCGGTCGAAGTCGATTTTCTAGAGGACGCGGCGGCAGGTTGGCCCGTTCTGGATCAGACGTTCCGCATCCGTCACATGGCAAACAACATCGACCCGGTAAACCGGACGTTTGCCTTCCTGATTCCGCTGGAAAATGAGTCGCGAGTCGTCGAGGACGAAGGCAAGACGCAAATGCTCTGGCGGTTTCGGCCAGGCCAGAAGGTTCGCATCCTGGTGCGGGTCGAGCGCCTCGACAACGTGTTCGTCCTTCCCACTGACGCCGTCGCCCGCGATGGCCCGGAGGCATACGTCTTCACTCAGAACGTGAACACCTTTGAGCGGAAGCCTTGTCGCGTGCTGCTGCAAGACCGGCAACATGTCGTCATCGCCAATGACGGGTCGCTCGTACCGGGTGCTTTCGTGGCGCAGATCGCCGCTGCGCAGTTAAACCGCATGGTCAAGGCCGGCACGGGCAGCGGCGTGCCGAAGGGTTATCACATCCACGCGGATGGCAGCCTCCACAAGAACGAAGAAGAAGGGAAGTAAAGGGACAATCATGCTTAATGCCGTCATTCGCCTCGCGCTGCGCTACCGAACGCTCGTCATCGCCATTTGCCTCGTGGTGCTGGTGTATGGCGGTTACTTGACCACAACGATGCCCATTGACGTGTTCCCCGATCTCGACCGGCCTCGGGTGATCATCCTGACCGAATGCCCTGGCCTGTCCTCTGAGGAGGTCGAGACACTGATCACCTATCCCATCGAGACAGCCATTCTCGGGGCGTCAGGCGTTGAGGCCGTTCGCAGCCAATCCAGCCAGGGGATGAACGTCATCTACGTCGAGTTCGACTGGAAGACCGAGATCCGCTATGCGCGCCAGGTCGTCATGGAGCGGCTGGCCACGGTGCCGATGCCGGAGGGCATTCGCCCGCAGATGACGCCGCCGGCCTCAATCATGGGGCAGATCATGCACGTCGGCCTGCATCGACGCAAAGGCCCAAAGGGAGGTGACCTTGCGACGGTCGGAAACACCGGTCTGTTGGCTGAGCGCGCTGAAGCATACGGCAAACCCGGCTTTGCCGTATGGCGTCCCCGCGACCGCAACCGACCCGAGATGTGGGAGCAAGTGGCCGTTCAGAACCCGGCTTGGGATGCGACCGCGGCTGGCCGCACCGCCACATTCGTCTACAACGGCCGGCTTCAGACAGTCACTTTCCGCACGCCCCTAGAAGACAGGATGGACTTACGGACTACTGCCGATTGGCTGGTCCGGCCTCGCTTGCTGAAGATGGCCGGCATCGCCGAGGTCATCGTCTTGGGGGGTGACAAGAAGGAATATCAGGTGCTAGTCGATCCCGACAAGCTGCAAGAATACAACGCATCTCTCCAGGAAGTGGAAGCGGCGATCAAAGCCAACAACCTGAACGCCAGCGGGGGTTTTCTGGAGCAAGGACAGGGCGAACGCCCGGTTCGGGTCATTGGCAGACTCGGCCCTCAACCGCAGAAGGTGGTGGACGACCTCCTTAAAGTGCCAGTGAAGATGAACGCCGACCGAGCGGTGCTGCTCGGGCACGTGGCTCGGATCGAGGAAGGTCCGGCCCCAAAGCGCGGGGACGCGAGCATCGATGGCAACCCCGGCGTCATTATCACCATCGTCAGGCAGCCGCACGCGGACACGCGCAAAGTGACCGACGATGTAAAGGCGGCACTCCGCGAAGCCGAGGCCACGCTGCCCGCCGACTTGGTCGTCAACACGAACCTTTTCCAACTCAAAGGATTCATCGACCGGGGAATTTATTACGTCGAGGAAGCGCTCATCATCGGGGCCGTGCTGGTTGTCATCGTCCTGTTCCTGTTCCTGCTCAACGTCCGCACCACGTTCATCACCCTGACGGCCATCCCGCTGTCGCTGGTTATTACGACGCTGGTTTTTCGCCTGATTGGGGCGATCACCGGGACGGAACTGTCCATCAACGTGATGACGCTGGGCGGGATCGCGGTCGCAATGGGTGAGTTGGTGGACGACGCCATCGTGGACGTGGAGAACATTTTTCGGCGGCTCTCCGAGAACAATGCCTCGCCCACGCCGAAACCAGCCCTGCTCGTCGTGTACGAGGCGAGCCGCGAGATCCGCTCGGCCATCGTGTTCGGCACAGCGGTGGTCATTCTCGCCTTCATGCCGCTCTTCGCCCTCTCCGGGGTCGAAGGCCGGCTGTTCATTCCGCTCGGGATCGCCTACATCGTATCGATCCTGGCCTCCCTGCTGGTGTCGCTGACCGTCACCCCGGTGCTGTCCTATTATCTGTTGCCGCAGTCGAAGGCCACGCACGGCCACCACGATGGGGTATTGCTCCGGGTGTTGAAATGGGCGGCAGGCTACCTGGTCCGCTTCAGCATGCGGTGGGCCGGCAGCCTGTTGCTCCTGACTTGGGTATTTGTCGGAATTAGCATCTGGCAAATGACAAGGTTGGGGGCCGATTTTCTGCCGAAGTTCGATGAAGGGAGCGTACAGATCAACGTCGCCTTGCCGGGCGGCTCGTCGCTAAAGGCCTCGAACGAAGCGTCCGCGTTTATCGACGCGAGGCTGAAGACGATGCAGAAATCGCCGGAAAACCCAAACGGCGCGATCCTCCATTTCGCCCGGCGCACGGGCCGAGCCGAACGGGACGAACATGCACAGCCGGTAAACGTCGGCGAGTACATCCTAACCATGAACCCGGACGCCGGCACGCAACGGGACGAGTTCCTGAAGAAGGTACTGGCGGAGTTGCGGGCCGAAGTACCGGGCGTCGAGATCGAGGCCGAACAGCCGCTTTCCCACCTGATCAGCCACATGCTCTCCGGTGTGAACGCCCAAATCGCCGTGAAGATTTACGGCGACGACCTTGACAAGATACGTCAACTGGCCGGTGAGGTCCGCTCGGCACTGGCCGAGGTGGACGGCGTCACTCCCCCCATCATCGACCCCCAAGAGCGGGTTGACGAACTGCATGTCGTGCTTCGGCCCGACGACCTCGCCTTCTACGGGATCAGCCGGGAGTACGTGGCGGACTTCGTCCAGGTCGCCTTGAAGGGGGAAGCAGTCTCCCAGGTGCTGGAGGGGCAACGGCGCTTCGACCTTGTCGTCAAGCTAAGCGAGCCACATCGCTCGGACGCCTACCGGTTGGGGGAATTGCGGCTCGACCTCCCGAGCGGGCGGGGCCAAATCCGGCTACGTGAAGTGGCTGATTTCCCCGACGCAGCCAGTGGGCCCAATGTTATCAACCGCGAGAACGTCCGGCGGAAGCAAGTGGTCCGCTGCAACGTCTCGGGCCGGGACTTGGAAGGGGCCGTTATCGAAATCGAGCGGAAGGTAAAAGAGCGGGTCGTCCTGCCGGAGGGATACTTCATCGAGTTCGGCGGGCAGTTCGAAGCCCAGCGCTCGGCCACGCTGCGGATCAGTATCCTCGCGGGAGTGTCCCTGGCTGGCATCTTCGTCGTCCTGATGATGCTTTACCCGTCGGCTCGAATCTCGTTGCAGATCTTGAACGCGATCCCCGTTGCATTCGTCGGCGGAGTACTGGCCCTCGTGCTAACGGGGCAGACGGTGACGGTCGCCAGTCTCGTCGGCTTCGTTTCGCTGGGCGGGATCGCGGTGCGAAACGGCATCTTGCTGGTGACCCATTACTTCCACCTCATGAAGGAAGAGGGCGAGGGCTTCACCGAGATGATGGTGCTGCGCGGCAGCCTGGAGCGGCTCGCGCCCGTGTTGATGACGGCCTTGACGGCGGGGATCGGTTTGATCCCGCTGGTCGTGGGCGGCAAAAAGCCGGGGCTGGAGATCCTCTACCCGGTGGCGACAGTGATCGTGGGCGGGCTGGTGACTTCGACGTTGTGCGAGTTCCTGCTCCACCCCGGTCTGTTTTGGCGATTCAGTGGCAAGGATGCCGACCGACTGGTCCACAGCGAAAGTTCCGAGGAGGAACTGTTGCGGCCCGGTGGGTAAGTGGGCAGGACGCTGTTTAACGTGTTTCTCTCATGCGAAAGGACAACCGAGATGACGTACGCGAAGACGCTGGGCCTTGGGCTGCTGGTCGTAGCCCTGGTGGTTACGGGCTGCTCCCAACAGAGCGGCACCGCTCCCACTGCGAAAAAGAAGGATGCCGCGAAAGACGGCGGCAAGAAGGAAGAGCACGCCCCGCACGGGACGGGGCCGAACGGCGGGGTCGTCTTCGACCTTGGGAAGTACCACGCCGAGTTCACCGTCGATCACCCCAAGAAGGAATGCACGATCCTCCTCCTGAGCGGCGACCAGAAAGGTGCAACGGCGATGGCCGTCGCCGCTAAGGAGTTCACTCTGACCACAAAGGAGACGAAAACCAAGGAAGGGAAGATCGTTGCACCGATGACGATCAGAATGTTGCCCAAGGACGAGGCCGGCGGGAAGGCGTCGAAGTTCGTCGGCGCCGACCCCGGTATAGGCAACGTCGCCGACTTCGAGGGGACCGTGATCGGTGAAATCGACGGCAAACCCTCTCAAGGCACCTTTAAGGAGTAGCCAGAACGGTCGAGTACTATAAGAGCCCGAGAATTCGGGGCATAGGCATGACAAGAAGCTGGGCGCTTTCCCGGCGTGACTGTTAAGGCAGCCACGCCGGGGCTTTTCAGCATGCTAAGAATGTTTACTGTAACGTGCGGCTCAATACCCTTTGCTACGATTGATTCTAGAAAATCGAAAATGGAAATTTATGGCGACCGAACCTAAACCAGTCCCGCCGGAAGAAACATCGCTTCGCGCTCTCATGACCGGTGAGCGGTGGGTCGAGTTTGCCCGCATACTTGCCGTCGGTGTAGTCGCGCTCCTTTTCTGGCAGGAATTTCTTCCGCACACCGTTTTGTTCGTGGCAATTGCCTTAGGCCTGTATCCGCTTGGGAAGAAGGGGATTTCTGACCTTGTCGCGGAACGCAAGATTGGGACGGAGTTTTTTGTCATTGTGGCAACGGTCATCGCTGTGATCGGCGAAGAATATGTGGCAGCGGTGGTGCTCCTGGACATTATCCTCATCGCTGAGTTCATCGCGGAACTAAACACGGACCGCGCCCGGGCGTCGATAAAATCGCTTATCGGTTCAGTGCCGCAGTCGGCCTTGGTCCGACGACCGGATGGTGAACGGGCCGTTCCCATCGCGGATCTCAAGGTAGCGGACATTGTGCTCGTGAGGGGCGGAGAGAAAATACCTGTAGATGGAGTTATTGTCGGCGGGAACGCTTCGGTCAATGAAGCCTCAATTTCCGGAGAAAGCTTGCCGGTCGAGAAAAAGGAACAAGACTCGGTGCTCGCCGGAACTCTAGTCGAGTCGGGTGCGATTGATGTCCGGACCGAGAAAGTCGGTAACGATACCATGTTCGCGAGAATCATCGCGCTCGTTGAACAGGCGGAGGAGAATGAAGCCCCTGTGCAAAAGCTTGCGGACCGAGTCGCGGGTTGGCTCATACCGGTAGTGTTCTTGTTTCTTATCGGCGTGTATCTCGTTACCTGGGACTTACGCCTAATTGTCACGCTTCTTATCTTCACCTCTCCGGCCGAATTAGGCCTTGCGACCCCGCTCGTGATGATAGCGGCCATTGCCCGCGCCGCAAAAAGCGGCATCCTTGTTAAGGGCGGCCTCTATTTGGAGTTGCTCGCCAAAGCGGACGTAATAGTTTTCGACAAGACAGGCACGCTGACGGTGGGCCAGCCGGAGGTGGCCGCCATTCACGTATTGGATCAGACGCTGACCGAAGACGCCTTATTAAGACTGGCTGCTTGCGCCGACCGCCGCTCCGGTCACCCGCTCGCCAAGGCGGTCGTTGCTTCTGCAAAGCATCGAAATTTGGAGGTGCCGGAGCCAAGCACGTTCGAGATGCTTCGTGGCCGCGGTGTCAAGGCGACAGTTGAGGGCAAGTCCGTATTGGTCGGCAACGCGGCATTGCTTCAGGAAAACGGAGTCCAGGCACCAACCCCGAGTGGCGACGCGGTCGGGACAACCGTCTATGTGGCAGTGAACGGCCGATTAGTCGGGATGCTGGATCTTGCCGATCAGGTCCGACCGGGGGCGAAGGAGGCGATCGCGGGCCTGAAGGCCACCGGCGTGAAGCGGGTGGTGATGCTCACCGGTGACAACGAGCGGGTCGCACGCCGAGTCGCGGCGGAACTCGGCATTGATGAGGTCCGCGCGGAATTATTACCCGAGGCCAAAGTTAACGCCATCATGGAATTTCAGAAGGCGGGCCACCAAGTGGCGATGGTCGGAGATGGCGTCAACGACGCCCCGGCCCTTGCTCAGGCCCAGGTGGGCATCGCAATGGGTGCCCGGGGCACGCAAGCGGCCCTAGAGGCGGCAGATATCGCCTTGATGACCGACGACCTCTCCAAGATCGTAATGGCGCGTGCCCTGGCCCGGCGTGCTTACCGGACGATTCAGGAGAACCTCTTTGTGGGTGTCGGCGTAGTTCACGTGCTGGGAATCTCGGCTGCGCTGCTTGGGTGGATCGGCCCCATCCAGGCCGCGGTTCTCCATCTCGGTCCCGATGTGCTCGTCTTCTTGAACTCGATCAAACTGCTTCATGTTCGGATTCAGCGTTGAGGCCGCCTGTTGGGCTGGTCGGAGAGCGACGAAAACCTTAGTGCGGGAGGACTTCACGCAAGCTCAAAACGTAAGGATCGAATCTATGTGGTACTACCTCGTCAAGCTGGCCATTTCGGCGACATTGATCGTCGTGATTTCTGAAGCCGCCAAGCGTGCCTCCTGGCTTGGCGGCCTACTCGCGTCCCTGCCGATGGTCTCGTTTCTTGCTATCATCTGGCTTTACGTAGACACCAAGGACACCAGGAAAGTCGCGGAACTTTCGACGAGTATTTTCTGGCTGGTCCTGCCATCGTTGACGTTTTTTCTCGCGCTGCCTTTGCTGCTGAAGCGATGGCCCTTCGTTCCGAGCTTGTTGGCGGCCACACTTATCATGTTCGCGTCCTACGGCTTGATGGTACTGGTCCTGCGACGCATTGGAGTATCGCTTTGACGTGCAGGGTTCCCGGCCTTGCCTTTATACGGCAGTAAAGCGTCTCGGCGGAGTAAGAGGCGTCGTCGCCAACGGCCAATCCGTCATCAAGGGCCAGCGGAAAGTTAAAACGTCGTAGATGAGACTCCTTTCTATCTCGTCGAGGGTGATCTCGTCGCTCGTCCGGTCGTAGCGCTTCATGGTCCGTGGCGACTCGTGGGTGGCAACGGAGGCAACCCCCCATTCTTTATCGAAATCGTTGTTCTGAACTTTGCTCGCTGAATTGCGAATTACGCCTCGATGTGGGACCGTAATCGCAATTCACCCGCGATAGGTCAAATGGAAATCCGCTCGACGATGTTTCGTGTCACCCGGCGTTGCCGTCGGTCGTAAAGGCGAGTGGTCCGTGGATCGGCGTGGCCGGCAAGAAATTGCACGTCTTCCAAAGGGACGCCCTGCTCCAACAAGTCCGTAATCGTCGCTGTTCGGAACGAATGAGGTGAAAGCCTCGTGGGTAATCCGGCTTCTTTGAGCCGGCGTTTCACCATGCGGCACATATCGATGGCGGACATTCTCCGATTCGTCAATTCGTTCGTCCTTCCTCGGGCAGTGCGAAACACGGGCTCCGCACGATCGGATTTCACAGTTCTGGCAGCGTGAAGATACTGAAAGATCATTGCATCCAAATCATGCCGGGCGGGAATCTCACGGAGCTTCCCGCCTTTTTCCAGGAAGCGAAGCACATTCTGCGTTCCGTCGTGGTGAAGGTCGGCAAGGTTCAATTTGGCAACGGCACCCACTCGGACTGCTGTGTAGATGAGCAATCCGATGACGGGCTGGTCTCGAAGGCCCACAACGGTTTCGAGATTGATGGATCGAAGAAGTTGCCGAGCCTGATTCGGGCCGATCTCGGGCGTTTTGCCTTCCATCACTTGGTATCGTTCCCCCCGCACGCACGACGCGGGATTCAGAACGATGACGTGGCGAAGAACCAAAAGGTCAAAGAACTTTCGCAATGCTGCAAGATCAAGTTTCTTGGTTGGAATGGCACCCCGATGGGCGTCCAAATA
>JBBQPD010000087.1:0-12109 GCA_038331535.1 Gemmatales bacterium
GAAGGTCGTCGAGGCGTTCCGGCCGGTACTGGACTTGAAGTCGGACGCGGCCCACGGCAAGCTGGTATTTGCGAAGACGTGTTCCACCTGTCACCGGCTGGAAAACGTCGGCTTCGAGGTTGGCCCGGACCTGCTGTCGGCACTGCGCAACAAGGCGCCGGAGCAATTGCTGACCGACATTCTCGACCCGAGCCGAGAAGTGGACTCGCGTTATCTCAATTATCTGGTGACGACGAAGCGCGGCCAGGTTCTCACCGGCATGATCGCGGCGGAGACGTCGGCCTCTGTCACGCTGCGTCGCGGCGAAAAGGCCGAGGACACGATCCTGCGCGGCCAGATCGAGAAGATCGAGACGACCGCGAAATCGCTGATGCCCGAAGGGTTGGAAATGCAGTTGAGCAAGCAAGACCTGGCCGATGTGATCGCGTACTTGCAAGCGGTCGCGGCGCCGAAGAAGTAAAGGAGAGAGACGATGAGTGATGTCGTCATTCCGGGACTCGTCCAGCCGCCCTTACCGAATCACCTGCAACTGCCTTGCAAGGATTCGTTTCCCCTGGACAACTCACCGGTACGATCCGTGCTCCCCAACCACTTGCAGCTGCCATCGAAGGATGACATTCCCGTGGAAAACTCGCAGGAACATCCCCAGAGCGAACTTCTGTCCGCCCCGATCGAGCCGGTATTGCAGAAGTTGTTCCCTGGCGGCCGATGCTTTGTTGGGTGCGACGTTGGTATCTACTTCCACTACACCGATCCGCCGTCGAAGGGTTGCAGGGCGCCGGATTGGTTTCTGGTGCCTGAAGTGCCCCTGTTGCTGGGTGGTCAGTTGCGACGCTCTTATGTGATGTGGCAGGAAGTCGAACCCCCGTTAGTGGTCATCGAGTATGCCTCCGGCGATGGCGCCGTGGAACTCGACCAGACACCACAGACGGGCAAGTTCTGGATCTACGAACGCGCGATTCATGCCGCCTATTACGCCGTCTTCGTGTGGGATACCGGCACTCTCCAGGTGCATCACCTGGACAACAACCGTTACCGGCGAATGGAGCCGAACGATCGCGGCCACTATCCCCTCGCGCCCCTCGGCCTGGAACTGGGCGTTTGGAAGGGCACTTACAACAACATCACCGTGCCGTGGCTCCGCTGGTACGACCGCAACGGCGGCCTGCTGCCGCCGCCTCAAGAGGAAGCGCAGCAGCTGTCCGACGAAAAGCGCCTGATCGCGGCGAAATACGAGCGGCTGGTGGAACGTCTCAAATCCCTCGGCGTGAACCCCGACAACGACGATGTTTCCGAAAAGAGATAACGGACTGTCCAGTTGGCTTCGTCGCCAGTGAGAGTTGTAGGGAACGCCCTCCTTGGCGTTCTGCCGCGGACGGGAAGATCACGGAGAACGTTCCCTACAGGAAGGGGACTGGCGGTGGCTTTACGTAACACTCATCCCGATCTCGACTCGCAACAACACGCTTTCCGCCGCCTCGGGCAAGTCCGCCGTGAACAACTCTCCGCCTCCGCGCGCCGCGATCAATTCCGCGACGGCCGGGTCGCCAGCTACGGCCTGCGTCAGCACCACTTCGCCGGCGCGCGCAGTCTCCGGCAGTGCCAGGGCCTGGCGGACCGTCGTGCCGAAGTAGTCGAGTTGGTCGTTCACCGTCGCCGCCATCATCGGCCCGCGATGAACGCCAGCGCGTAAGCGTAAGCCGCGCGTCAACGCGGACTGTGACAGCACCTCGCCAATTCCCAGAGCGACGCGCACCGCCGACAGCGCGTCGGGGAACGCCGCCACGATCCCCTCGCCGACCGTCTTGACCAGAGCGCCCCCTTCCGCCCGAATCCGTTCGCGTAGCAGGCGGAACTGTTCGTGAACCACCGCGAAGGCGCGGGCGTCGCCGAGGCGGCGGTACAGGGCGTCCGCGTCGTCCAGTGCAGTGACCAGCAGCGTCGTGGTCGCTACGGTCACCAGCCGGCCGGGCGACAGGATCTCGTCCGGGAACAGCTCGCGAAACAGGTCGAGCGCCGAGGCGCGCGCCGCCGTCAGCGCGTCGTCGCGCGGCGCCGACCGCTCGATTCGCACCAATACCTCTCCGGAATAGTCGTGACTCAGGGCAAAGACCTGTCCGCCGCTGCGCAGGAGGTGCGGCGACGACGACTCCGGCGGATGCGACAGGTTCAGGTCGAGGCGCGGCGTCGCTCCATTCGCGCGGACAAGAACGTTGATGACGAACGGCAGTTGCGGGCCGCGCACCCGGTACGCGCCTTCCGCCAGCGCCAGGTCGAGTTCGAGCCGTTCTCCCTGGGCGACACGAGCCTGAGCGACGACGTGCGGCGAGTGGGCCGGCCCGCCGACGCAGAAGGTGCCCAGTTCGCAGTCGCGTATTTCGGGATGAGCGCGGAAGATCAGCTCGACGGAGTTGGCGAAGTCCAGCTCGAAATTGAGGTTGCACGCCGCGCAGTGCTCGTGTTCGCGCAGCATCTTGAGCGTATCCTTGACCGCGGTCGGAATGCGGCACGACGGACACAGAACGTCCCAGAGCAACAGGAACAAGCCCGCGCGCACACCGTGCAGACAGGCGGTGACGACGGCGTCGGCATCGAGACCGAGCGCGCGGGCCAGGGCGATGGGACGGATGCGGGCCACGTCCTGCGACGAGGCTTCCGCCACGTAGGCGAGGAGACGGAGCAGGGTCTCCGAATGGACGCCGCGGCGCAGCAGCTCGTCGGCGATGAGGTCGAGCTGTTCGCGGCGCGCGCGGCCCAGGCCGGCCGTCTCCTCGAAGGGGTCGGGCGGCGTGGAGCCGGTCTCGGCGAGTTTGCCGACGAGGGCGGCGTCGATGCGCTGGTAGACGCGGCCGAGGTTGCGGCGCGTGCGCAAGCCGATCTCGAAGGCGGCGATCGTGCGGCCGAGTAGGCCGTTCGGCTCGATGTCGATGCGCTGCGTCAACCGCGTACCGGGGCCGCGCGGCGCCAACTCGACGACGCTCGTGTACCAGCGAAACGGCCCGCGCGTGAATTCGCGCAGCACGCCGAAGCGACGCCCCTCGATCCACTCGAACGGATGCTCCTCCCAGGCGACGGGGACGCCCGCGGCGCGCATCTCCGCGAAGCGCCGCGTCCGCGCGCCGATCGGCACGTCTGCGCTCGATAATCGTTGCGTGTCGTCCTCTTTCGGGGGAGCGATCGTGTAGCGCGGCGCCGTCAGACCGGCGGCGCGGTTGAGGCGCTCGGTGTTCGAGACGTGCGGCCAGAGTTGCGCCGGCGGCGACTCCAGGTCCCAGGTAAACTCGTAGCGCAATACCCGGCGCGGGCCGGCGTCGGGACGCCGGGGGTGCAGGGCGAGGTCGGCAGGTTCGCCGCGCAGCATCCGCTCCAGCTCGCGCAGGAACGCGGCCGCGTCGGGATGGCGGTCGGCCGGCGTCTTCGCCAGCGCGCGTTCGACCACACGGCCGACGTCCTCGCTCAACTCTGAATTGAGAGAACGGAGAGGCGGCGGCGCCTGGTTCGCGTGCAAAGCGAAGAGTTCCACCATACCGGCCGCCTGAAACGGCGGCCGCCCGGCGAGCAGGTGGAACAGGGTCGCCCCCATGCTGTAAACGTCGGAGCGCGTGTCGAGGACGCCGCCCGCGCATTGCTCCGGCGACATGTACAACGGCGTGCCGAGGATCACGCCGGCGCGCGTCACCTCCATCGACTCCGTCTGCACGACATGCCGGGCCAGGCCGAAATCGCTCAGCTTGGCCGTGCGGCGTGCGGCGTGCGGCGTACGAAGTTCAAGCACTGCCCCGTCTTCACTCTGTATTGTCTTTAACTCCGCACGCCGCACTTCGCACGCCGCACTGAGCAGGATGTTCCCCGGCTTGACGTCGCGGTGGACGACGCCGCGCGCGTGGGCCGCCGCCAGGCCGCGGGCCACGTCGGCCACGATTTCGAGTGCTTCGCGCTCCGGGAAACGGCCGCGCTCCTCCAGCACCTGTTCGAGGCTCTGGCCGCGCACAAACTCCAGGACGAGGTAGTGAACGCCGTCATCCTCGTTGACGTCCAGTAGGTTCGTGACATGCGGATTGTTGATCTCCGTTAGCATGCGCGCTTCCTTGCGGAAGCGCTTGAGTGTGATGGGATTCGCCGCCTGATCGGTCCGCAGCACCTTGAGAGCGACGATCCGTCCGTCGAGTAAATCCTCGGCGCGGAAGACCGTGCCCATGCCGCCCTGGCCAATCTGCTCGTGCAGACGGTAGCGCCCCAGTCGGCCTCGCTCCAGGAGACTTTTGGCGTCGTTATTGTCGGCCAAACTGGTCGCGGTCGGCCCCTCCTCGCCGACGCGCCGGGTCGAGGAGAGCGAGTCGTTGAGCCGACGAATCCGTTCGACGACCTCGCGGATCGAAGTCCCGCCAGCCGGATCGGTCGCGCGCAGATCCTCGAGAAAACGCCGGGCCTCCGCCGGAAAGCCCTCCAACGCCAGCTCCGCTTCTCCCGGAAGGCGGCCGGTCAGGAGCCAGCGCAGGATCATGCCGAGACTCTTGACGTCGGCCGTTGGGTCGGATGGCGCGTCTCTGTCAACGGTCGAGCCGGTCCGCAGGCCCGTGAAATCAATTTGGAGGACGCCGGAAGGCCGGCTGATCACCGATCCTGGGGTGAGCCGGCCGTGGACCAGGCCGAGGCGGTGCGCGGCGGCCAGGCATTCCGCGAGCGCCGCGGTGAGAGCTAGCGCTTTCTCCAGATCCACGGGGACGCGGAGAGTTTTGTCCAGCGCTTGTCCGTCCGCCGATTCAAAGACTACCCACGGCGGATCGTCTTTGGTGGAGAAGTGAAGCACCTTGCGAGCGCCGGGATGGTCGAGCAGTCCGCACAGGCGCAGACGGCGTTCCAGGATCGGCCAGCGCAGCGGATCGGCGCGCGCACCGGCCAGCAGGTGTAGCTCGACGGGTACTCCGCCGGGAGCTTCCGCCCGGTAGGCGACGCCGTCCGTGCCGGCGCTGAGCTGGGCGAGCAGACGATAACTGGCGAGGTCCATGCACACCGTTGGATCGTGGACAGTATCGGACCAGGGTTCTCGGACGCCGTCGCGCCGCCCCGCCGTAGAATATCCGGACGCGGACGCGTGAGCAATGAACGGACGAACGCGAGTGGTAAAGGTGCGATATGTCCTGGACGCCGGCCGAGCGCGAAAAGCTGGAGGATTATCGCCGCATGATGGGCGAAAACGCGGGCGGCCTGGCCCTGGCACTGGACCAGTTGACCGACGTGATGGCGATGCTCGGCCAGCATAAAGTCCATTGCCGCGTCGAGAAGGGGCCGCGCGCCGGCGAACCGCCGCTCGATCTGGCGGAGCTGCTCGATGTGCTTCAGCGGGCGAAAACGCTCGTGCAGGAGACCATGCTGCGGCTGCGCTGAAACAGCACTGTCACGAACCGCGACCGTCAGGGAGCGTTAGCCCCAACGCTCCCTGACGGTCGCGGCTCGTAAAAGACCATCACACAACTACCACCGGATTGCCGAGTACTTCCCAGCGCGGCGTGATTCCCAGGCCGGGCGCTGTGGATGCCGCCATACGGCCGTGGACGCGGCGCGGGGCGCCATCGGCGAGGCTCACGGTGACGTAACTGTTGAAATCGGTCGCGGTGAACAGGAACTCGGTCGGCGTGCTGTGAGCGAGATGCGCGATGGCGGCCGTCACGATGTCGCCGCCCCAGCTGTCTTCTAGCGTCATGGCCACGCCCAGCGAAATGCACAGGTCGCGCACCTGCCGCGCGCGCGTCAGGCCGCCGAACTTGCTGATCTTGATGTTCACCACGTCCATCGCCCGGTCGGCATGGCCGCGCAGCAGCACGTCCACGGAATCGATCGACTCGTCGAGGACGAACGGGTGGTCGGTGTGGCGTCGGACCGTCAGGCATTCCTCGTAGCTGAGGCACGGCTGTTCGATGTACACGTCCACGTCGCGCACCGCTCGGACCACGCGCAGGGCATCGTGCATCAGCCAGCCGGTATTGGCGTCGGCGATGAGGCGGTCGCCCGGCCGCAGCTTCTCGGCCACCGCTTGAATGCGTTGAACGTCTACCTCCGGGTCGCCGCCGACTTTCAACTGGAAGCGCTGATAGCCCTCGGCCCGGTAGCCGGCGACCTTGCCGGCCATCGCCGCCGGTTCTTCCTGCGAAATGGCCCGATACAGGCCGAAGTCGTCGCCGAAACGGCCGCCCAGGAGGGTGCAGACCGGCTGCCACGTGACCTTGCCGAGAATATCCCAGCAGGCCATGTCGATGCCGGACTTGACGTAGGCGTGCCCCTTGAGGGCGGCGTCCATGCGGCGATTCAACTTGAGCAATTGCAGCGGGTCTTCGCCGAGAAGGTGCGGCCCCAGTTCGGCGACGCCGGCACGGACGCCGTTGGCATAGGCCGGCAGGTAGAACGGGCCGAGCGGGCAGACTTCGCCGTAGCCGGTGACGCCGCCATCGGTGTCCACGGCGATGACGGTGCTGTCGAACACGGCGACCGACTTGCCGCCGGACCATTTGTAGCTGCCTTCATGCAGCGGCAGCTCGACCCGGTAGGCGCGGATGCGGCTGATTTTCATGGGGCGCTCGGAAAATTGTTTACGTTTCGCGCGATGGAACGCGCGAAACGTAAACAGGATTCATGTTTACTCTTTCTTGTCGGCGCGCGGGCGGAAGATGTCGGACAGCCGGTCCGGTTTATCCTCGTCGCGTTTCAGCTGCGGATACTTCTCACCCTCCGCATAGTCGAGCGGCACGGTCTTGAAATAGTCCTGGTTCTCCATCAGGAACACGAGCTTCTCCTTGCCGTCCTTCGTCGCCGCGACGGCGTCGTGCAGACGTTCCGACGACCAGCGGCGGTCGTTGATGCCCAGCAGCTTCATGCCGGGGCCGATGCCGGCCTTGTCCGCCGCCTTGCCGGGAATCACGTCCGTCACCTTGCCTTCGTCCGAGAGCAGTAGGCCGATCGAGCTGGTCAGGTTGATTATCTTGTCCTCGGTGTCGCGCGTCTTGAACAGGTCGCCGGCCGTCGTGCCGTAGGTGAGGCTCCAGCCGCCGCGTTTCACGCCGTCCAGCGGCGGCTCGGCGTCGGTCGAGGTCAGGCGCTTTTCCAGGAAGCCTTTCCAGTCGTGGGCGACGACCTCGTTCAGCGCCTTGACCACGTCGTCGAACGTGTACGACTTCACTTCGGGCGGGCCGTCCTTGCCGCCGAAGAACGCCAGGCAGAAGTCATCGAGCGTCTTCTTGCCCTCGGTTTTCTCGCGGATCAGCGTGTCCGCGTCGAGCCAGAGCAGCGCCCCCTCGTCGTAGAAATCTACGCCGCGGCGTCGGCTGGCCCAGTCGGTACGGGCGCCGTAGAGGAACGGCGCCGTTGTGGTTGTATCTTCCAGCGGCCGCCAGGTCCGGCCTTGCTGGTTGCGCGCCCAGTCGGCGATCACCGCGAAGTTCTCGCGCGACAGCTCCGGCGTGAACAGGCCGCTACGGCCGGCCAGGACGAAGCCGAGGTACTCCGTCAATCCTTCATAGACCCATAACAGCCGAGTCTTCATCGGCTGTTGATAGTCGGGCGTCGCCAGTCCTTCGGGTCGGCGATACTTGCCGTTCCAGGAATGCACGTACTCGTGCGAAAGCAGCCACGCCGCCCACTGTTTGCGATAGGTGTCGTCTACGAGAAAGCGCTCCGGCAGCCGATTGTCGCTGCACTCGTGATGCTCGATGCCGTCGGGCTTGATGTGATCGCTCATCGTCACCAGGAAGCGGTAGGAGCGATAATGCCGGGCGCCGAACAACGCCCCCGCTTCCGCGACGAGCCGTTCGTAGTTCTCCTTCAGCGCGGAACTAAGCTCAAGACTCTTGGGATGGTCGGCGGCCAGGATCAGGAAGTGCGGCGGACCGTCGGCCGGGCCGAGCGGCACTTCCTTCAGGAAGGCGCCGCATAACACCGGCGAATCGACCAGGGTTTCCAGCGACACGGGCTGGAACTGCGTCCGTGCCTCTTTCGTGGAGTCGATCTGCAAGGCGGTACCGAGCTTCCAGCCGGGCGGCAGCGTGAGGTTCGCGGCGACTTGAATGTCGCGCACCGGCCGGCCCTTGGGATAGAGCACGACCTGGTTCCAGCTCAGGACCAAGAGCTGTGGCGTCATCGATGCGCCGGAAGAGAAGCCTTCCTTGGTTGCGGAGGCGAGATAGTCGAGCGATGCCTCCACGGCGTCCGCGCCATCGGGCACGGTGCAGTGAAAAGCGTACAGGTCCACATCGTCGCGCTTCCACGCCAGCGCTTTGCCGCCGGCGCGCAGCCGCAGGCCGGACAGGTCGTTGATCGGTCCGCTGGGCGAATGTTCGCCCGGAATCCACTTGGGATAGTAGAGCGTCAACGGCCCCGGCGCCGCGGGGATGACGAGGCGGGCGTGCAACAGTTTCCGCGGCGCGTCGGTCGCATCGACGCTCAGCTCGATGGGTTTCGCCTTATCTGCCGCGTGAACCGAGAGAGGAAGGAAGAACGCGGCCAGACTCAGGCACAGAGATAACAGACGAGACATGCGCGGCCTCCGAGACGGGGTGAGCAGTGTACAGGGATTATCCGGAGGGCAACGGGGAACAGCAAGGGAGGTGCATTCGCCGCTTGCGGCTTAGCGGAGCATGACCGCTAAGCCGCAAGCGGCACTCGTGTCGCTTGACAAACCGCGTGCCGGCGGTCACGCTGGTCGGGTACGATTCATCAGGCCGGAGGCGCGGCGTGAGCACACCAGTCGTTTTGATCGCGGGCGACGGCATCGGTCCCGAAGTGACGGCGGCGATGCAGTCGATCCTGCACGCCGCCGGCGCCGACGTGGCCTGGGTCGAAGCATGGGCCGGCCTTGGCGCTGCCGAACACTTCGGAGATCCGCTGCCCCAGGCTACGCTCGACCTCATCCGCAAGCACCGCGTCGCCCTCAAAGGCCCCTGCACCACTCCCGTCGGCAAGGGCTTTCGCTCCATCAACGTCCGCCTTCGCAAAGAGCTCGACCTCTTCGCCAGCGTGCGCCCGGTCTGCACCCTGCCCGGCGTCAAGGTGCCTTACGACCGCGTCGATCTCGTCGTCGTCCGCGAGAATACGGAGGGACTGTACTCCGGCCAGGAACACGTCGTCGTCCCTGGCGTGGTGGAGAGCCTGCGCATCGTGACGAAGGCGGCGTCGGAGCGCATCGTCCGCTACGCCTTCGAGCTGGCGCGGACGCATGGGCGGCGTCGCGTCACCTTCTGCCACAAGGACGACGTGCTGCCGTTGAGCGACGGTCTGTTCCTGGCGACGGCGCGAGCGGTGGCCGACGACTTTCCGTTCCTTGAATTCGAGGAAATGCGCGTCGATCGCCTGTGTCTGGAACTGGCTCTGGACCCGTCGCGCTACGACGTGCTGGTGATGGAAAACCTGTTCGGCGACGTGCTGAGCGACGTGTGCGCCGGCCTGGTCGGCGGTCTCGGCCTGGTGCCGGGCGCGAACCTGGGCGAACGCTTCGCGCTCTTCGAGGCGGTCCACGGCAGCGCTCCGGACATCGCCGGCAAAGGGCTGGCAAACCCGATCGCGATGACCCGTTCGGCGGCGATGCTGCTCGAACATATCGGCCAGCGCACGCCGGCGCGGCGCATCGAGGCGTCGGTGCGCCAGACGCTGTCGGAGGGCAAGGGGCTGACGCGCGACCTCGGCGGCGACGGCAACACCGGGACGATCACGGAACGATTGATCGCGAACTTGTGAAGGGTTCGCCGCTTGCGGCTTAGCGGCTGCCCCCGCTAAGCCGCAAGCGGCGCAGAGAGGGAGCCATCACGATGCGTGTGACGCTGATCCAGGGCGGCGGCATGGGTCTCGACCAGGTGCCCGCCGTCAAGCGCATCCTTGAGGCTGCCGGCGTTCGCGTCGAATGGGACGAACACCTCGCCGGCTGGGCCTCGATGGAGCGCGGCGGCGCACCACTACCCGAACCGCTGCTGAAGTCGGTGCGCGACACCGGCCTGGCGCTGAAGACCAAGCTGCTGCCGGCGCCGGCGAATGTACCCAGGACGAAGGGCCGTGCCGGCAACTTCAACGTCGGACTGCGGCAGGAGCTTGGCCTGTTCGCAACGGTGCGGCCGCTCAAGAACCTGCCCGGTTTGCCCGCCCGCTTCGAGGGCATCGACATGCTCGTCGTCCGCGAGCTGACCGAGGATTTGTACGCCGCCATCGAGCACGAGATCGTGCCCGGCGTCGTGCAGAGCCTCAAGGTCGTGACCGAGGCCGCCAGCCGGCGCTTCTTCCGCTTCGCCTTTGAGTGGGCGCGCAAGGCCGGCCGCAAGACCATCACCTGCGTCCACAAAGCGAACATCCTCAAGCTCGCCGACGGCTTGTTCCTCGAAGCGTTCCGCACCGCCGCCAAGGACTTTCCGGACTTGCAGGCGAAGGAGATCATCGTCGATAACTGCTGCATGCAGATGGTGTCGCGGCCGCAGCAGTTCGACGTGCTGGCGATGGGCAACCTGTACGGCGACCTGGTCAGCGACCTCGGCGCCGGCGTGGTCGGCGGCGTCAGCGCCACGCACGGCATCAACGTGGGCCAGGGCATTCACGTTTACGAGGCGTTCCACGGCGGCAGCCGCGAGTCGGTCGGCGTCGATCGCGCCAACCCGGTGCCGCTGCTGCTGCCGGCACTCGACCTGCTCGAAGCGCAGGGCCAGGGAGAGACGGCCCAGCGCTTGCTCGCGGCAGTAGGGCGCGTGCTGACAGAACGGACGGCGATGACCCCCGACCTCGGCGGCAAGGCGACGACGACCGAGATGACCGAGGCGATTCTGCGGGCGCTGGCGCAAACGCTCCCTAACGGTCGCGGCTCGTAGAAAACAATGCCTTCCCGAACCTCATCTCTCGCGGGCCATCCTCACGGCTCGCGTTCCAGTGCGGGATTAGCACCTCATGTGTCAGCAGCCGGCTGAAATACAAGCCGCCTTGCTGGGTGAGGTGATGACAGTCGAAGAACAGGTTGTCCGGCACCCGGTCGCGATAGTCCACAAAACGGCAGCCATAGTGCTGAGTAACCTGCTCGAGATACGCGCGATAGGCTTTCATGACTTCCGGCGTGAACGTGTCGCGATGCGGCTGCGTGACCGGCACGCCGATCAGCACCACCGCGATTCCCTGCTCCTGGCAGCGCGCCAGAACACGTTCCAGCGCCTCGACGGTAACGCCGCGGAGGTCGTAGTTCTCCAACATGCGGCGCGGCAGAATGTCCGCACCGGTGCGGCTCAGTTCCGCTTCCTCACTCGTCAGCTGACGCGAGGGCAAGCGCAGCAGGTCGTCCCAGTCCGGCGGTTTGTTGGCAGCGGTCGCACCCGACGGCCGCGGCGCGGTCGGAGCGCGCGGCGTTCCGTCAGTGGAGAAAAGACCTTGTACCTCGGCGGCGGCCCGGCGCCACATTTCTTCGCGGCTGTAGTAGACGGGATTGAGGCGCGAACCGAGCCAGCGCATGAGCTGCCCGGAGCGACACACCGTGAGGAAATAGCGCGGCGTCTCGTGCCAGAAGATTTGCCGGCGCACGTGCATGATGAGCCAGCTATTGTTACGGTTCAAGTTCTCCGGACTGACCTCGAACAACACCAGCCGCGGCTTTACGCCTTTCTCCAGCAAGCGATTGAACATGAACTCCGACGAGATCGGATCACCGACCGGCACCGCGGCGTTGAAGACGCCCACCGGCTGCGCCGGCCGGCACGCGCTGTCGATCAGCGCGCTCATTTCGCCCGGCACGATCGCGGCCTGGAAGCGCGAGCTTCCCAGGGCGACGATCTCCGGCTTGCGCGGCTCGGCTTCCAGCTCGGCCATGCGGGTGCGCGCGCTGGGGAAGCGCAGCAACGGCCAGCCATAATCGAGCAGCAGCGAGGCGGTCAGCTGGAAGGCGACGTAGATGCCCGCGGCCCACAACAGCACGGAGCGCGTTCGCCGGGAGTGTCGGTCCAATCGCGTTGGCATCGCGCCTCCCCTCACTGCCTGTCCCAGAACTGAGATTTACGAGCCGCGACCGTCAGGGAGCGTTACGCGCCGGGCCAGTCGGGGGGGGGGGCGCCCCCCACAACAGGGAGTTGATTAAAACCAGGGGGCGCGGGGGGCAAAAAAA
>JBBQPD010000088.1:0-12079 GCA_038331535.1 Gemmatales bacterium
GGACCTGCACCGCGGACGATGATGAGGGCAAGACGAACAGCTGCATCAGCCGCTCGTTGCGGTCGCGGACCGGCTTGCCGTCGACTTCGAACACGTCGCGAAACTGCAGCCAGCGATCCGCGCCGGGCGGCTTCACCAGCAGCAGATCCGACTTGAGCTCCCGGTGGGTCGGTGCCAGCGACGGTATCCGCCCCATGCCGATGGGGCCGCGGACATCCTGCACGTAGGTCTCTTCCGCGACGACGCCGGAGAGCTCGCGCTGGAACGTCACGACGTAGGCGCCCGCTCGGGCCAGCACGTCGGTGAGCGACGGCTCTTGCGCGCTCGCCGGCAAGGCAGAATGGCACAATGGCAGAATGGCAGAAAGGACAAAGGGCAGGAGGGCAGAAACGGTTCGGCGGGCCTTGCTGCCGGCCTTGCTGCCATCCTGCCTTCCCGCCCTGCTGCCTTTCATGAGCGGTCATCATTCCCCCGCGCCCACCCTCGGTCAAGCTAGAATCCTGCGCATGTCCAGACCCTTTGCCTCTCGGCTCTGCCTCGCCGCCGTCCTGGTCTGCGCCGCCGCGGCCGGTTCGATGTTCGCCGCGGGGCGATCCTCGTCGGCGATGGCCGACGCCGCGACGCGGCTGATGAGCAGCCTGACCTCCGAGCAGCGGCAGCAGGCGTCGTTCGCGTTCGCCGCCGACGAGCGGACGCACTGGCATTTCATTCCGACCGAGATGTTCCCGCGCAAGGGGCTGCTCATCCGTTCGATGACCGAGCCGCAGCGCAAAATGGCCCACGATCTGCTGAGGGCCGGCCTCAGCCAGCGCGGCTACCTGACGGCGACGTCGATCATGGATCTCGAAACCGTGCTGAAGGCGCTGGAAGCGGCGCAGCGCGCCGCGGGGCCGCAGCCGCCGCGCGGCCAGGTGCTCGAGCGCGACCCCGTCAAGTACTTCGTGTCGATCTTCGGCAGGCCGTCCACTACAGGCACCTGGGGCTGGCGCGTGGAAGGGCATCACGTGTCGCTGCACTTCACCATGGTGAACGGCACGCTGGTCGCCTCGTCGCCGCAGTTCTTCGGCAGCAATCCGGCGGAGGTGCGCGAGGGGCCGAAGCAAGGGCTGCGGATCCTCGGCGCCGAGGAGGACGCGGCGCGCGCGCTGCTGCAGTCGCTCGATCCGGCGCTACGCGCCAGGGCGATCATCGACACCACCGCGCCTGGCGACATGGTGACGATGGCGACCGTGGACATCAGTCCACTGTCGCCGGCCGGCCTCGACGCCGGCGCGATGACCGCGCCGCAGCGCGAGCTGCTGATGAAGCTGGTCGACGTCTACATCGGCAAGATGGCGGCCGACATCGCCGAGGATCGGCTGGCGCGCGTGCGCAAGGCCGGGCTCGAGAAGATCACGTTCGCCTGGGCGGGCGAGACCGAGCGCGGCAGGAAGCACTACGACCGGGTGCAGGGCCCGACGTTCCTGATCGAGTACGACAAGACCCAGAACGACGGCAACCACATCCACTCGGTGTGGCGCGACTTCAACGGCGACTTCGGACGGGATCTGCTGCGCGAGCACCTGCGCTCGGTCGCGCACTGATTCAACGATCGTCAGTGTCGTGGTACCGACCCGCGAGCTTTTGAAGTCGGTCCCGCAAGATGGAGAAACGCTCCTGGCTTACAGGGTCCGGGAGCAGAAACCCGGGTAGCGCATCCTGGAACGCTCGGGCACTGAGCAGTTCCTGCATCTCGGCCGCGATGTAATCTCGAACGTCCGCAGCGGAATTGAAGACTTCCTTGACGACCTCGGGCCGCCCGTCGATGACGGCGATCAGATCCTCGAGGTCGTGACTGCCAGCGATGTTGCCGCCTCCTCGACCGTGATACGCCACCAGCTTGGTCGCGACGAAGTACGGTGCGGTGATCAGGCGAATGCGGGCGCCGGTGACGTTGACACGTGTGGCTATCGCTACCGCTGGCGAATACCACCGGTTCGTGAACCCCAGGATGTCCCCCGCCGTCGGCATGACATCAATGACCAGCCCACGATGGTGCCATCGGCAATTGACCTCCGTATCGGGCGTCAGACCAAGGGCACTGAGCTTCTCGAAGATGGTTGCGTATTCGCCATAGCCGCTGAGCTCTATCGTGACGTCGACGTCATAGGTCGCCCGGACTCCGCCTGAACCCGGGTCTGTAATCAGCAGGCCGGTGGCGCAGCCGCCGACGAACACCAGTTCGTCCAGCAGCGGACGCAGAAGGTCAGCGGCGCTTTCGAGCAGTTCCCGGTTGGGATCGATCATCGGCGTGGCTGCGAATTCGGGTGCGCAACTCCTCTTCCGCCAGCTTCCGCTCGCGCGCCCTGCCATCTCTCATCGCATCGATGAGCGCCAGCAACTCATAGAGGGCAGGATCGCGAAGAGCAGCCGCGGGAGCTGATCGGTAGAGAGGCTCGAGCGACACTCCACGCACAGAGCCTTCTGGGTGTGGCCAGACGGGTGGGAGATCGGCGCTCGCGACGATCATTTGATTCAGGGGCGCCGCCGCATATGAGGTCGGTACTCCGCGCGTGACGCCGCCATGCTTCGGCGGAAACGCATACTTCACACCGTGAACGAGAAACTCCTCGACAGCCTGCAGCACCGGCCGGCTCCCGCCAGTGTCGTCGTTGGCAATGAGGTGCGACTGTTCGAGGCGCTTCAGCGCGCCGTGAATTTCGGAAGGGCTGATGGATAGCTCGGCGCCCATCTGGGACATCGGCGGACGGACTCCGGCGTAGGTCAGGAGCTTGGCGAGGATCAGGACGTCTTGAGGTCGAAGGCTTGGCTGAGACATTCTGTATTCGCGAATCGCAAATATAGAATAGCACGAAGCCGAGAGTGGGTGCTCGTTAAGTCCACATTGAATTAATACATCACAGACTTATGTTTCACGCAAAATACTAGTTGCCAGGCATCTTCACAGAACGTAAATTATACGGGAATCGCACGTCTGTGATGCAACGTGACTGGCCCGGCGTTATAGCGCCGGGCCAGTCCGCAACCCGAGCCGAGTTCGACCGAGTCGCGATCTACATCGGCAAGTTTCGCCGAAACCGGATCTCTGGTCAACGTCGGCTCATTTCAAAGGTCCAGGGAGGACCACTGAACATGAGCGAGCTGAACATCCAATGTCCACACTGCGGGAAATTCATCGAGTTGACCGAGGCCCTGACCGGGCCCGTTCTGCAGGCAGAGCGCCGCAAGGCGGACGCTGACTCTGAAAGACGGCTCTCCTCCGAGCGCCAGGCGATCGAGGACGCCGCAGCCGCCAGGGTCCGAGCCGAGGACGCTGATGTCATTGCCGAACTGCGGCGCGCGTCTGGCGTCAAGGACACGGAACTCCTCAGGGCCAAAGAGACCGAGGTTGCCTCGTTGAAGGCCATTCAACAGGCAGACGAAGCGAAGCGCAACGTCGATCTCGAAGTTGCCCGTCGCGCCGGCGCCGAGGCGGAGGCCGCAGCCGTCAAGGCCCGCGCGGAAACCGCCAAACAGTTCGGCGCGAGATTGCAGGCGGCCGAAGCGGCGCTGGCCGACACCGACGCAAAGCGGAAAACTGCCGAAGATGCCGAACTCGCCGCCCTTACGGCAAAGCGCGAGGCAGAAGAGATGAAGCGCACGGCGGAGCTGGCGATCGCTCGTCGGCTTGATGAAGAACGTGCCAAGGTTCGCGATCAGGCCATCCGGGAACGCGACGAGGAGCATCGCCTCAAGGTCGCCGACAAGGACAAGCAGCTCGCCGATCTCAAGACGCGCGTCGATGAATTGCAGCGGAGGACCGAACAAGGCTCGCCGCAATTGGTTGGCGAAGTTTTGGAAGTCGACCTCCTCGACGTCCTGACCGCCGCGTTCCCAATCGACCGCTTCGAGCGCGTCGGCAAAGGCCAGCGCGGCGCCGACGTCAAGCAGTCGGTCATCGGCTCCGGCGGCCTTGCCGCCGGCACCGTCCTCTGGGAAGCGAAGCGCACCAAGACCTGGAGCGACGGCTGGCTGCCGAAACTGCGCGAGAACCAGCGCGTGGCCAAGGCGGATGTCGCGGCGATCGTTTCCGAGACGCTGCCACCGAACGTGATGTCGTTCGACTTCATCGACGGCGTGTGGGCCAGCGGCTTCACCACGGCCGTTCCGCTCGCCGCTGCTTTGCGCCAGGGTCTCATCGAAACCGCGCGAGCCCGGCGAGCCGCCGCGGGTGCCGACCAGACGAAGGACCTCGCGTACAACTACCTTATGGGAACCGAATTCCGCAGGCGGGTGACCGGACTTCTCGAACCCGTGATCGAAATGCGTGCGGGCCTCGAGGCGGAGCAGCGAAGCATGACGCGGCAGTGGAGCCAGCGAGGCAAGCAGATTGAACGCATCGCTCTTGGCGTCGCGGGTGTCTACGGCGACCTCCAGGGAATCCTCGGGCCGAACCTGCCGCAAGTCGAAGGGCTTGCGTTGCCCACCGCCGAGACTGACGAGGCTCCGGCCACGCCGAGACTGGAATCTGGCGACGGCGCTCCCACGGTTGGTGAGGTGCACTGAACATGTGGACTCCCCTCGGTGACGCCGCTCGTGTTTCGACCGGCTATCCATTTCGGCGAAAGGTCGAAGCCGAGGAGGGCGGTGACATCGTCCTCATCCAGATCAAGGATGTCGACAGCACCGAGGGGGTGTCCGCCAGCGGCACGATCGTGCTTCGAAGCGACGGCGGCAAGTACGAGAAGCATCTCCTCCAGGAGGGCGACCTGCTGTTCCAGTCGCGCGGCTCGCGTCATCCTGTCGCGGTCGTTGGGGGCGGGGTCCGAGGCATCGCGGCAACGGGCCTCCATGTCATCCGACCCGACTCTCGACGCGCGATGCCTGGATACCTCGCGTGGTGGCTGAACCACCCTCAGTCGCAGGCGAAGCTGATACGGGATCTCGCGCGCGGCACTTACATACCGTTCATCTCGAAGAGCGATTTGGAGGGGTTCCTCGTGGCGATACCGCCGCTTGTCGTTCAGGCGCGGATCGTCGACGTTGATCGCCTGCAGCGGCTCGAACACACACTCGAAGCTCGACTCGAAGGGCTCAATCAACAATTTGTACATGCGGCCACCTGGATGGCCGCCACTCGAAAGTAGCCAAGGACACAACTCATGTCTGAGCAAAAGCAAATCAACGAGATCGTGTGGCGCGCCTGCGACACGTTTCGCGGCGCCATCGACCCCTCTCAGTACAAGGACTACATCCTCGTCATGTTGTTCCTGAAGTACCTCTCGGACCTCCACAAGGAAACGCTGCAGGGCTACACCACGCGCTACGCCGGGGATGCCGATCGCATCCAGCGGGCGATGGCTCGCGAGCGGTTCGTCCTTCCAGAGGAGTCCGCCTTCGATCACCTGTACGCCCAGCGCAAACAGTCCGACATCGGCGAACAGATCAACAAGGCGCTGGCAGCGATTGAAGACGCGAACAAAGCCAAGCTCGAAGGCGTGTTCCGCAACATCGACTTCAACAGCGAGTCCAGCCTCGGTGAAACCAAGGAGCGCAACGCGCGCCTGGTCCATTTGCTGGAGGACTTCAATGACGAGCGCCTCGACCTCCGGCCCTCGCAGGTCGGGCAGCGTGACGTCATCGGCGACGTCTACGAGTACCTGATCGGCAATTTCGCATCAGATGCCGGTAAGAAGGGCGGGGAGTTCTACACGCCGGCTGAAGTGTCGCGGCTGCTGGCCACGATCGTCTCTCCGAAACCTGGGGACCGAATCTGCGATCCCTGCTGCGGGTCGGGTTCCCTTCTCATCCGCGCAGGGCGAGCCGTCGGGTCGGATGATTTCTCCCTCTACGGCCAGGAACTAAACGGCGGGACATGGGCGCTGGCCCGCATGAACATGTTCCTGCATGGCCTCGACAACGCGCGGATCGAGCGCGGCGACACCATCCGAAACCCGAAGCTGGTTGAAGACGACTGCCTGATGAAGTTCAACGTCGTGGTCGCCAACCCACCGTTCTCTCTCGACAAGTGGGGCGCTGACACTGCCGAACAAGACAAGTACAAGCGTTTCTGGCGCGGCACTCCACCAAAGAGCCGGGGAGACTACGCGTTCGTTTCGCACATGGTCGAGGTGATGAACGAGTCGGATGGCCGCGTCGGCGTCGTCGTGCCGCACGGGGTCCTGTTCCGAGGCGGCTCGGAAGGCCTGATCCGACGGCGGTTCATCGAGGAGAACCTGCTCGATGGCGTGATCGGCCTGCCGACGAATCTGTTCTTCGGCGTCGGCATCCCGGCGGCTTTGATGTTCTTCCGCCGTAATAAGACCGACAGTAGCGTCTTCTTCATCGACGCGAGCCGTGAATTTGCTGAAGGGAAGAACCAGAACAAGCTGCGCGAAGACGACATCGCCAAGATCGTTTCGGCGTGGCGTGCTCGCGTGGACGTGCCGAAGTACGCTCACTCTGCTCTGCCCGAAGAAATTGCCAAGAATGATTACAGCCTGAACCTCCCGCTCTACGTCGATACCTTCGAGGAGGAGAGCCCAATTGATCTCAATGCGGTCATGACTGAGATCGCCAGAATCGAATCAGAGCTGACGAGCCTCCGGGCGGACCTTGCCCGTGCGGTGCAGGAGTTGCACGTTTGATCACGACTGTCGAATTGGGCGCGCTCGTCGCCTCAGATGCACCGATCTGCTACGGCATTCTGATGCCCGGAGTCCACACGGAAGGTGGTGTTCCAGTCGTCAAGGTCAGGGACTTTCGTCCCAGCGGCATTGACGTCAAGCGACTCCTGCACGCGGAACCAGGAATTGAGGCACCATTCCGCCGGTCACGCCTCGAACCTGGCGACATCCTCATGTCAATTCGCGGCACGACTGGCTCAATCGCCACCGTGCCACCGGAGTTGACCGGAGCAAACATTACTCAGGATACGGCGCGTATCCGCGTGGCTGAGACCGAGAGGGCCTATCTGTACCAAGCGCTACAGGCCCCGGCCGTTCAAAGACAGATTCGTCTTCACACGATCGGTCAAGCGGTTAAGGGAATCAACATCAGCGCGGTCAGGCGCCTTGCCATTCCGTGGCCGCCGAAGCGCCGCCGCGATCTAATCGGCCGAATCCTGAGCGACTGCGACGCCCAAAACCGAGTTACGGGCCGACTGCTTGACGCCAAGCGGATCTTCAAGCGTGGCCTGATGCGGTCACTGCTTGAGGGGCAGAGGCGTTTTGCAGAGTTCAACCACGGTCCATGGAGCAGCGAGCCGCTTAGTACGCTGCTTGAGCCGGTTTCTCGCCGGAACAAGTCGAGAGTGGAGATCGTTCTGTCCGCAACCGGCGAGCGCGGCCTAGTGAATCAGCGCAGCTACTTCAACAGGTCAGTCGCTGGCAACGACATTTCAAATTACTACCTGCTGAAGCGTGGTGAGTTTGCCTACAACCGGAGCTCCATGAACGGCTACCCTTTTGGCGCGACAAAGCGGCTAGACGGATACGCAGAGGGGGCCTTGTCGACACTGTATACGTGCTTTCGCATTAAGGACGCGCGGCTGGACTCCGACTTCCTGGTTCATCTTTTCGAAAGTGGCCTACTGGATCGCCAACTCCGGCGAATCACGAAAGTTGGCGGGCGCGCGCATGGCCTGCTGAACGTCACGGCGTCTGACTACTTCGCAATCACGATTCCGCTGCCTTGTTTAGACGAGCAGCGCCGCATTTCTCGGATTCTTAACGACTGCGCTCGTGAAATCGGCCTACTGGAGCGCCTCCAACACCAATTGGAGATCCAGAAGGGCGCCATGTTCGCGCGTCTACTCGCGGGTGGAATCGCCGTTCCAGCATGACTGCCATTCCAGAGATCACTCCGCCGTTCACGGAGGGCGCTGTCTCTCAGCTGCCGGCGTTGCACCTTCTGCAGAAACTTGGATGGACGCTTCTCACACCGGCCGAGGCTTTGAACCTCAGAGGCGGGCGCAGAGGAGAAGTGATTCTGCGACCGGTGTTGGAGAGTCAGCTCGCAGCCGTCAACTCGTTCGAGTACCGGGGACGGAACTACCCCTTCGACCGCTCGGCTATCGAAGAGGGGATTCGGACGCTCACGAACCTTGGCGACGATGGGCTCGTGCGGACTAACGAGAAGGTGTGGGAACTGCTTCGCTTTGGCAAGGGAGTGCCGCAGACCGTGGATGGGGACACGAAGAGCTTTCAATTGCAGTTCATCGATTGGGCCAGACCGGAGCGCAACGTCTTTCACGTGACCGACGAGTTTGCGGTGGGGTCATTTGGAACGACCGAGACCCGACGGCCCGACATCGTGTTGTTCGTCAACGGCATCCCGTTCGGGGTCGTCGAATGCAAGCGGCCGGGTAAGGTCGGCGGAGAGGATCCGGTTGACCAGGCCGTCAGCCAGCAGCTGCGCGGTCAGCGCGAGAACGAAATTCCACGGCTCTTTCATTTCGCGCAGATCCTATTCGCCTTGGCCGTCAACCAGGCGAAGTACGGCGCCACCGGGACGCCACTTCCGTTCTGGCAGTTGTGGCGCGAGCAGGTGCTCGCCGAGTCTGGACTCCTCGATCTTCTCCGCACGCCGTTGACTCCCGAGGAGAGCGAGAAAACGTTCTCGAGCGATCCGCATCGTTTCTACGGAGCCACCCCCGCGGTCGCACGAACCTGGCTGGACGGTGTCGTTGCAGCCGGCCGCACACCGACTGAGCAGGACTGGATGCTCTATGCGCTCGCCACGCCATCGCGGCTTCTGGCGCTCGCCAGCCGTTACACCGTGTTCGAGGGTGGCAACCGGAAGCTCGCTCGCTACCAGCAGTACTTCGCCGTCGAAGACATCTTGCGCCGCGTCAAGACCACGGATGCCGATGGCAAACGAAAGGGCGGACTGGTCTGGCACACCCAGGGAAGCGGCAAGTCCCTCACCATGGTGATGCTGGCCGAGGCCCTGCTGAGGGAGTTCGCACCGGAGAGTCCGAAGATCATTCTGGTCACAGACCGCGTCGACCTCGACGATCAGATCTACGGCACGTTCGTCGCCAGCGGCGTGGGCTCTTCTCAGGCGGTGACCGGGCGGCACCTGATCGACCTGCTTCAGAGTCCGCGCACCGAGGTCATCACGACGCTGCTGCAGAAGTTCGAGGCCGCCGTGAACGTCAAAGGGAGCGTGCTCGATAGCCCGAACATCTTCGTGCTGGTCGACGAAGGCCACCGTAGCCATACCGGACAGTTTCACGCCGCCATGCGCCGCGTCCTCCCACGCGCGTGCTTCATCAGCTTCACCGGCACTCCGGTTTTCAACTCAGAGCTCCCAACCATCGAGCACTTCGGCGGGCGGATCGGGTCCGCTTACACGCTCGATCAGGCCGTCGAGGACAAGGCGGTCGTTCCCTTGCTGTACGAGGGACGGCACGTGCACCAACGGGTCGATCAGATCCCGATTGACGAGTGGTTCAAGCGGTATACCGCGGGACTGACTGAAAAGCAGCAGGCGGACCTCAAGCGCAAGTACTCGTCGGCCGACCAGCTCAATCGAACCGAGCAGAAGGTTCGGGCCATCGCCTGGGACGTGAGCACCCATTTCCAGACTACCTTCAAGGGCACCGGGTTCAAGGGTCAGCTGGTCACTCCTTCGAAGGCCACCGCGCTGCTCTACAAGCGATTCCTCGACGAGTTCGCGATGGTAACAAGTGAGGTCCTGATCTCGCCCCCCGACAGCTACGAAGGTGACGAGGACGCGGACGAAGGCGAGGATCGCGGGCAGCGGGCGGTCAACTCGTTCTGGAAGCGGATGATGGAGCGCTTCGGAAACGAAGCGCGCTATCAAAAGGACCTGACGACGCGGTTCAAGTCGGCTGAGGATCCCGAAATCATCATCGTCGTGGACAAGCTCCTGACTGGATTTGACGCGCCGCGAAACGCCGTGCTGTATCTCACGCGCTCCCTCAAGGATCACAAGCTCCTGCAGGCGATCGCGCGAGTCAACCGTGTCAGCGACGGCAAGGACGTCGGCCTCATCGTGGATTACTACGGGATCCTCGAGCATCTGGACGAGGCCCTGGAGCAGTACACGGATGCCGCGAACTTCGAGGCGGCCTTCCAGGATAGCGTCACACCCATCGAGTCAGCGGTGCACGTGCTGCCGCAACGTCACAGCGATGTCTGGGATGTCTTCAAGACGGTCGCGCGCAAAGACGATCACGAGGCCATGGAGCGTTACCTCGCCGACGAACCGGAGCGACAGCGCTTTTACGAGCGGCTGACGGCGTACGCGAAGACGCTGCGGCTGGCGGTTGCCTCGGTAGCGTTCCACGAGAAGACGCCGGTCGAACAAATCGATCGATATCGGCGGGACTTGAAATACTTCATGCAACTCCGCGCGTCGGTCGCACGGCGGTACGCGGAGCGTGTGGACTTCCGGGAATACCAGGGACCGATTCAAAAACTGCTCGATACCTACGTCGGGGCGGGCGAGGTCGAAACGCTGGTCGAGCCTGTCTCGATCCTCGACAAGAGCGCGTTTGCCAAAGAGATCGCGGAGATTGAATCACCAGGAGCGAAAGCGGAGGTGATCGCGAATAGAGTTCGCAAGACCATCCACGAGCAACTGGATGACGATCCCGTGTTCTACAGGCGCTTCTCCGAGCTCATCGACAAGGCTCTGGCGGATGCAGAGGCAGACCGGATCTCACAACTCGATCTGCTCGCCCGCATGGAGGACTATCGCGACCGCGTCCGCGACCGTCGTGCGTACGAGTCCGTGCCAGAAGTTTTGAAGACTCGGGACGTCGCAAGGTCGTACTACGACCTGATTCGGGATCAACTCAAGGCCGGCGGGATCGCGCTGCCGGAAGGCACGGCCGCGGAGCTGGCCGTGAGGATCGACGACATCATCCTCGCCAGGCGGAAGGTCGATTGGGCCGAGGAGCTCGACGTGCAGAACCAGATGAAGATCGCGATCGAAGACGAGCTGTTTGCCCTCAGGAAAACCCAAGGCATCAACATCTCCTTCGATACGATTGACCGGCTCCTGGATCGGACTATCGACATCGCCAAGCGGCGCGTCCCATGATGATGCCGGCGAACAAAGAACGGTTCCTCTTAGCGGACGAGAACACGCTCCGCTACACACTACGTCGGACCAGCCGGCAGCGAAGTATCGGGATCATCGTCGAGCCCGACTCACGGGTCGTGGTGCTGGCCCCCTCGGCAACCGACCTGCAGAGGATCGAGCAGATTGTCCGCCGTCGTCTGCCGTGGATTCGCCGTCAACGGCGCTCCTTTGAAGCATTGCCTCCGCCTCCCCTTCCACGACAGTGGGTCGCGGGTGAAACGCATCGGTACCTGGGACGTCAGTATCGTCTAAGGCTGCTCACCGGAAAGAAGCGTTCGGTCCGACTCTCGGGGGGATACTTCGTCGTCACCGCCCCGACTCCGACAAACAGAACGGTAGTGCGGCGACTGATGGAAGCATGGTACCGCACGCATGCGAAGGCATTGCTCGCCGACCGCGTGCGCCGCGTCCTTGCATCCACCACTTGGTTGGATTGTCAGATTCCACCCATCACCATCAGAGCACTGCGACAGCGCTGGGGGTCGACGACAGTAACCGGACGCATCTGTTT
Organism: Gemmatales bacterium; assembly: GCA_038331535.1. GTDB lineage: Bacteria > Planctomycetota > Planctomycetia > Gemmatales > Gemmataceae > JBBQPD01. The sequence continues at coordinate 11,606 of JBBQPD010000088.1, forward strand.
CAATCTGGATCTGATCAAGCTTCCGCTACCGTGCATCGACTACGTCGTCGCGCATGAGCTCGTTCACCTGGCGATTCCGAGCCATCGGCCCGCGTACTGGCGAATGCTGGCGCGCGTGATGCCTGATTGGAAGCAGTGGCGGGACAGACTCGCAAGGGCGGAAACGTAGTGCTCACTCTGAAACGAGCGACAGATTAGCCGCCGTTTCGATTCGAGGCCTCGGCCGTTGCAATGCGCCGAGTTCGAGGCGAAGGGCGCCGCGTGAGCCGCGCGCTACGGGATCTGAGGAAACAGCCGGTCGAAGTTCCCGCCGAAGATTTTGCCGCGGGCATCGGCGCTCGCGCCGATCTCGTCGAGCGCGGCCGACTGCTGTTCGTGCACGTCGCGCACCCATCCTCGCGGAAAGAATGACGAGTCGCTGCCGAACAGCAGCCGGTCGGGGCCGACGACCGCGAGCGTCTGGCGGAAGACCGC
>JBBQPD010000089.1:0-12015 GCA_038331535.1 Gemmatales bacterium
AAGTCGCCGCAGGCGGTCGAGACGCTGGTGGATCGCCTGCTCAATTCCCCACAGTACGGAGAGAAGTGGGGCCGGCACTGGCTCGACCTCGCCCGCTACGCCGAGTCGAACGGCAACGCCGATAACGTACCCTTCCCTAACGCCCATCGCTACCGCGATTACGTGATCGCCGCGGTCAACAAGGACAAGCCGTATGACCAGTTCATCCGCGAGCAGGTCGCCGGCGATCTGCTGCCCGCGCAAACCGACAAGGAACGCGACGAACACCTCTTGGCGACCGGCTTCCTCGCCCTGACCTCGAAGCCGCGGGCGCAGAACAACCCCGATTACCGCATGGATCTGATCGCAGATCAGATCGACGTGACGAGTCGCGCGGTTCTGGGGCTGTCGGTCCTGTGCGCCCGCTGCCACGATCACAAGTTCGACCCGATCTCGACGAAGGAGTATTATGCCCTCGCCGGCATCTTTGAAAGCACCAACATGCTATTCGGCGCGGGCGGCGGCAAGGGCGGCGGCAAGAAGGCCGGCGGGGGCGGCGTCCTTTCGCTGAGCGACAAGAGCGAGGCGATGGGCGTGTCGGAAGGCAAGGCAACCGACACGGCCGTGTGCGTCCGCGGTGAATCGCAGAATCGCGGGCCGACCGTGGCGCGTGGCTTCCTCCAGGTCGCGACCGTCGGCGAGGCGCCGAAGATCAGCCGTTCGGGCAGCGGCCGACTCGAGCTGGCCCAGTGGCTGACGAAGCCGGAGAATCCGTTGACGGCCCGCGTCGCCGCCAACCGCGTGTGGATGCGGCTGTTCGGCCGGGGCATCGTCAAATCGGCCGACAACTTTGGCTCGCTTGGCGAGAAGCCGAGCCACCCCGAGCTGCTCGACTACCTCGCGGCAACGTTCGTCGAGAACGGTTGGTCCACGAAGAAGCTCATCCGCTCGATCGTCCTGAGCCGTGCCTATCAGTTGTCGAGCGCGCACGAGGACGCCAATACGAAGGCGGACCCGGACAACGCCTGGCTGTGGCGGATGAGTCCGCGCCGCCTCGAAGCGGAGGCCATCCGCGACGCCGTCCTCGCCGTCAGCGGCCAACTGGATCGCAAACCGGCCCACGGCTCGCTCGCCGAGATGACCAAGGGAGGCAAGAAACCCAACTACGTCACGCGCGAGACTAACGTCCGCAGCGTCTATCTCGGCATCGTCCGCGGAGCGCCGCTGCCGGAACTGCTGGCGATGTTCGACGTGGCCAACCCGAACCTCGCCGTCGCCCAGCGTGAAGTGACGACGGTGCCGGCCCAGTCGCTGTACCTGATGAACAGTCCGTGGGTCGTCAGCCAGGCGCAGGCTTTCGCGCAGCGCGTCCTGGCGGACAAGAAACTGGACGATGCCGGCCGCGTCGATCTGGCTTATCGCCTGGCACTGGGGCGTGCGTCGACCGATTCGGAGCGCTCCAGGGCACTGGCCTACCTGAAACAAGCGAACGACAAGGCCGGCGTCCAGGAGAAGGCCTGGGCTTGCTTCTGCCAGGCGCTATTCGCTTCGGCGGAGTTCCGCTACGTCGAGTAACCGGATTCGTCGCGGGCGGCTTACCGGAAGTAATCGCCAAGCCGCCTGCGGCGGAGACATCCACCCGCACACCCTGAAAGGATCCCATAATGTCTCTACCCCTGACCACCCGCCGGGACTGGCTCAAGACAACCTCCTGCGGCTTCGGCTACCTGGCCCTCGCCAGCCTGACCACCGAAGCGGCGGCTCGCGAGGCGGCGAAGTCCGCCGGCACCAGCCCGCTCGCTCCGAAGACACCACACTTCGCGCCCAAGGCCAAGCGCGTGATCTTCTTGTACATGCGCGGCGGCCCGTCGCACGTCGATACCTTCGACTACAAGCCGAAGTTGGCGGCCGACGCCGGCAAGTCGGTCACCGCCCTCAGCGGCCAGGTGCAGGACCGCAACAAGGGCCGGGCGCTGCTGGCGTCGCCGTGGAAGTTCGCGCCGCACGGCCAGAGCGGCCTGCCGATCAGCGAATTGTTTCCGCACGTCGCCAAGCACGCGGACGACCTATGCCTGCTCAACAGCATGTACACGGACGTGCCGAACCATCCGCAGTCGTGCTTGATGCTGCACACCGGCGAGTTTCGCTTCACGCGACCGTCAATGGGCGCCTGGGTGCTGTACGGCCTCGGCACCGAGAATCAGGATCTGCCCGGCTTCATCACGATCAGCCCGCCGGCCGACCTCGGCGGCGCACAGAATTACGGCAATGCCTTCCTCGCCGCCTCCTACCAGGCGACGCGCATCGGCGAGCAGGGGACGCCTGTCGCCAACGCCCAGATCGGCAACATCGCCCCGCCGTTGACCCTCGATCAGCAGCGCAAGCAGCTCGACCTCATCCAGTCGATGAACGCCGAGCTGTTGCAGCGCAAGCCGAGCAACCCGGAGCTGGAAGGCGTCATCGACTCCTTCGAGCTCGGCTTCCGGATGCAGGCGTCGATTCCGAAGTTGATGGACCTGTCGAAGGAGTCGGCGAAGACGCTGGAGATGTACGGCATCAAGGGCGGCAACGGCAAGAAGGGCAGCGGTGGCGGCGGCACGGACGATTTCGGCCGGCAGTGCCTGCTAGCGCGGCGCTTCGTCGAGGCCGGAGTGCGCTATGTCGAGGTGAGCCACGGCAACTGGGACACGCACGGCGGCCTCTCGACCCGGCTGCCCGGCCTGTGCGGGGGCATCGATCAGCCGATTGGGGCGCTGCTGACCGACCTGAAGCAGCGCGGTCTGTTGAAGGACACGCTGGTTGTCTGGGGCGGCGAGTTCGGCCGCACGCCGACGGGCCAGGGCGGCGACGGCCGCGACCACAACTCGGCCGGGTACTCGATGTGGCTGGCCGGCGGCGGCGTGAAGGGCGGCATTCGTTACGGCGCCACCGACGACCACGGCGCGCGGGCGGTCGAGAACAAGTTCCACCAGCACGACTTGCACGCGACCATGCTGCACCTGCTCGGCCTCGACCACCAGAAGTTGAATTACCGCTACGGCGGCCGCGATTACACGCTGACCGACATCCACGGCCACGTCGCCAAGGAGATCATCGCCTGAGGCTCTGTGGCATTGTTACACCGCGCGACTCCGGCCGTCGCTCGTCCCCCCAAGCGCGTCGGAGTCGCGCGTGATTCAGGAAAGAGATGACACCCATGCAACGGATCGGCCGCACCCTCCTCGGCCTTTTGACCCTCGCGGCCCTCCACCTGCCGGCCCTCGGTCCTAACGACGAAGGCTGTCGGCAGATGGTGAGTCGGGCGCTGTTCTGGGCGACGGACCGGGACATCGAGAAGGCTCGTAAGTAGTGATCGAGGCCGGGAGTACCACAGAGAATGAGGATTCCCATGAAAGCGCTGCTCATCATCCCCCTCGTCTTCGGGTTGGTAACTCTCACCGCTCGCGAAGGCAGCTGCGCCGAGCCGGCCCCGGCCGACCGGCTCGGCTGGGACAAGGTCGTCGCGCCATTTTTGCAGGAACATTGCGTGCGCTGTCACGGACCCAAAGAGCAAAAAGCCAAGCTGCGTCTGGACACGCTGAGCGGCGCCTTGAACTCGAAGAAAGACGAAGTCCAAACCTGGAAGCTCGTACTCAAGCGGCTGGAACTCGGAGACATGCCGCCGAAAGAGGCGAAGGCTCGGCCAGCCGCGGCTGAATCCGCCCGCATTACGGCACTGCTTCGGGAACACCTTGGCAGCCCCACACTCGAGCTTGCGTTCCCGGGAAAGGGAAATCGTGTCGATCATGCAGAGTTGTTCGGAAAGCCATCCGCCAGCTCGGCCGCGACTCCGAGCCGGATCTGGCGGATCAGTCCCTTCGGCTACAAGCAACTCGCCGAGGGACTGGCCCCCGGCGGCGGCCGACAAGTGGTACTTCCGTTCGGACTAACCAACGATCCCGGGTTCCGCGACTACGCCTTCCGTTACACGGTCAGCGGCTCCGAGACCGAACAGATGGTCCTCAACGCCAAGGCGGTGATCGACTACGTGATGACCAAGCGGGCGCGCTATAGCCCACCGAAGCCCCTCGCCGCCATCGCCACCGCGAATGGCCCGCCGACCGAGGTTCAGATTCAGACGGCGGTCACTTACCTGTTCGACAAAGTCTTGTTCCGCGATCCCAAGCCCGAGGAATTGACCCGCTACACCGCGTTCTGTACCGCGGCGCTCAAGAAGTTTGGGAACTCGAAAGGGTTGGTGCAGGGGTTGACGCCGGTGATGCTCCATCCGGAGGCGGTGTTTCGGACGGAGTGCGGAGACGGGAAGCCGGACGAACACGGCCGGGTCATGCTCGCCCCGATCGAACTGGCCATGGCGCTCTCCTACGCCCTGACCGACGACCGGCCGGACGCGGAGTTGATCGCCGCTGCCCGCGCCGGCAAGCTCGCTACACGGGACGACGTCCGCCGCGAAGTGAACCGACTGCTCACCGGCTCGTCGGCCGCGAAGCCGCGGGTGATGCGCTTCTTTCAGGAGTACTTCGGCTACACCGCGGCAGCCGAGGTGTTCAAGGACGATCACATCCTCAAAACACTCAACATCGGCTCACAGTACCGCCCGGCCGCGCTCGTCGCCGACACCGACCGGCTCGTCGCCTGGGTATTGGAGAAGGACAAAGACGTGCTCCGCGAACTGCTGACGACGGATCGGTCTTTCGTCGCCACCGCGGACCTCGAGCACTGGAGCCGGTTCCAGGCGAAGCGGGAGGCGGACGCGAAAAAGCAGGGTGTCGCTCCAGCGACCCATCCGTTCTCCGGCTCGAAGAACAAGCTAAACGAACACTACAACCTGCCGGCCGAAAAGTGGTCCGCCGCGGGAATGCCGTTCGCCCTGCCGCGCGAACAGCGGGCGGGTATCCTCACCCAGCCGGCGTGGCTCATCGCCCACAGCACGAACGACGGCAACCACGCCATTCACCGCGGCAAGTGGGTGCGCGAACGACTGCTCGGCGGCAGCATCCCGGACACGCCGATTACCGTTGAAGCGAAGCTGCCGGACGAACTTGAGCAGCCGTTGCGGCACCGGATGCGGGTCACCCGCGAAACTTACTGTTGGCAGTGCCACCAGAATATGGATCCACTCGGTCTGCCGTTCGAGATGTTCGATCACGTCGGCCGCTTCCGTACGACCGAACTCGGTAAGCCGGTAAACACGTCCGGAGAAGTGGTTCGGAGTGGGGACGCGGCGCTCGACGGGCCGGTCGTGAATGCCGTCGAGATGATCCGCAAGCTGGCCGGCTCGGAGCGCGTGACGCAGGTGTTCGTCCGCCACGCCTTCCGGTACTGGATGGGCCGCAACGAAACCACCGCCGACGCTCCGACGCTCCAGGCTGCCTACAAGGCGTACGTCGATGGCGGCGGCAGCATGAAGTTGCTGATCGCGGCCTTGCTCACGAGCGATTCGTTCTTGTATCGTCTGCCGGCGACCGAGCCGGCGCGGAAATGACCTGGAGCCGTTTGCCGCTTAGCACGAGCCGCTAAGCCGCAAGCGGCAAACGGATCTTGTACCGCTCGCTAATTTTTCCCACGGAATCCTTGCCATGCTGATCGACCGCCGCTCGTTGATGAAGGGGCTTGCCGGGGCCGGAGGGGCGCTGTTCGCCCCGTTCACCTCGCCGGTCGCCGCCGCCCCGACGGTTGCCGGGCCGAAGCGGATCCTCTTCTTCCTCCAGAACCACGGGTTCAATCCCGGCCACTCCACTCCGCTGGGTTTAAAGGTCAACGAAAAGACGCTCGACAAGGTCGAAGACGTCCCGCTCAAGGGCGCCGACCTGCCGACATTCATCGACCCGCTGACGCCGTACAAGGACAAGCTCACCATCGTGCAGGGTCTCAACGGCCGGCACGTCGCCCCGTACCACGGCGGCCCGTACGGGGCGCTCGGCGGGTTCAAGAAGTCGTCCAGCGCCCCGGGCGGCGAGACGATCGACTGCGCCCTCAACCACGCCCTTCCCGCGGTCGTGCCGCTCCTGGCCCTCGGGTGGGACTCGATGCGCAACATGCAGGGGAGTCCGATCGACTACGCCTCGTCCGCGTGGGGGTCGAACAAGGCCGTGCCGATGTATTGCGATCCTGTGCTTGCTTTCAACAACCTGTTTGGCGTCGCCAAGCCCGGGGCCGCACGGACCGAGTTCGAGGCGGACACCGAACTGTATGACTTCCTGAAAGCCGACGCCGGCGCGATGCGCGACCGGCTCGTCGGCAGCGAGCGGGAGAAGTTCCGCCCGTACCTGGAAGGGTTCGAGGAGGCCGGCGCCCGCCGGCGGAAGTTGCTGGCGATGGCCGCGACGTTGGCGAAGCACGCCCCGCCGCTGACGGAGCAGTTCACGAAGCCGAAGTTCGAGACCGACTGGTGGGAGGCGAGCCTGAGCGTGGCGATCGGGGCGCTGACGTCGGGCGTCACGAACGTCGTCACCATCGCCTCGGGCATGTGCGCGGCCGGGGGAACGTGGACCGGCGCCGGCCTCACCACCGTCGGCCACACGCTCGGACACACGAACGCCATGACCGCCCCCGACTGGCTCACGCTCCAGCGGTACAACATGAAGCTGTTGGTGCGGGTCATCAAGGCCCTGGAGGCGGCGCCCGAGGGGGCGGGCACGATGATGGACAACACCCTCATCATTTACACGAGCGACATGGCTGAGAGCCAGCACTCGACCGGCAACCGCTGGCCGTTCTTGCTGCTCGGCAATCTCGGCGGCAAACTTCGTTCCGGCCGCTACCTCCATTACCCGCTCGAGCCGCACCGCCAGAGCCGGACGATCAACGCCCTGTACTGCTCGTTGCTGCACGCCGTCGGCGCGCCGCGCGACCGCTTCAACCTGGCGGGCAGTCTCAAGGATCTGGATCGCGCCGGCCCCTTGGCGGAGTTGATGAGTTGAGAACCTACTACCCTGACTATCGAAAAGTGAAGGGTTGATGGAATCAACTCTTGACATCAACCCTTCACCTGTCCACACGTACACAACGGCTGTCCAGCATTTATTGAATGGTTCGGACGCTTCGTCCGTCACGCCATCGACCTCTCAGGATACTCCAGCACCGGATACAGCTTCTCCAGTTGTTTTGCCCACGAAGAAACATGGCGAGGTTTCATTCCTCTCTCCTGCCCATGCAAGGCGGGGCATGACACCCAGCACGATGAGGTTGATACTACCGCCGCCGGCTACGCTGTGGGGAGTCGAAATCCGAGAAAAGCTCAATTTTTGAGCCAGCCCGCCAGAGAGTCAGACGGTGCGGGACCGTGGCGGACATGCGCAGCCATCGCCGCAGACTCCTGAGCGGCTTGGAGTTACGTTGAAAAGCATGTCCGCCAAGCATGGCGGACGTGCGGGCAAGAAACGGGCTCGGGAGTCGTTTTCGTCCGTGAACGGAATCGCCTCCCAACCCCTTTAGTTTTCCGGCGGATGGCGGCTTCGCCGAGTCGAGCTTATTTTCTCGATTCCTTGCATCACACCCGATCGTCGGTTAGGCTGAGACCGCTTCCGGACCGGAGAGGTGTGCGGCCGCATGAGTAATTTCGCTCCATCGCTTGAGTTCTGGCTCGACCGCCTGCGTGCCGGCGATCCCGCGGCACGCAACGAGTTGATCCGCCACAGCCGCGAGCGTCTGCGACTTCTCACCCACCAAATGCTGCGTCGCTTCCCCAGCGTTCGCCAGTGGGAAGAAACCAGCGACGTCCTTCAGAACGTGCTGCTGCGACTCGACCGAGCCTTGCTGGCCGTCCCGGTGGCATCCGCGCGCGACTTCCTGCGCCTGGCCACCACACAGATTCGGCGCGAGCTGATCGACCTGGCCCGGCATCATTCCGGACCGGAAGGGCTTGGTGCCAACCTCGTGCCGCTGGGGCCGGCCGATCCGGACAACACGCCGCCCGAGCCGGTGGACGGCGGGGCCGACCCAAGCGACCTGACGCGCTGGCACGACTTCCACTCCCAGATCGCCGGTCTCGACGGCGAGGACCGCGAACTGTTTGAACTGCTCTACTACCAGGGGCTGAAGCAGGCTGACGCCGCGGCTCTCCTTGAGATCCCCATCACAACCTTCAAGCGGCGCTGGCGTGCGGCGCGCGTGCGACTGGTGACACGCCTCGGCGGAGAACTTCCCTTTTGATCTCGAAATTATTGGGCCTCAACCGGGGCGGAGTCCGCTGGTATCTGCAGAGGGATACGGCCTTCACCAATTCGTGCAAGGAGTGGTCCGTGACCCACGACGTGGACGATTACCTTCAGGAATGGGAAGAACGCCGGGAGCGTGGAGAATCCGTGTCGGCGTCGGACCTGTGTGCGGACTGGCCCGAGGATCGGACGGAACTCGCCCGCCTGATCGGCCTCCTGGAAGCGTGCGACCGTCTTCTCGTCGTCGAGGAAATGCCGCCTGTCGTGTCGAAGCCGTGCGCCATCCCTGCCTTCGTGGCCGGCTACGAGGTGCGCGGCGAGCTGGGATGCGGGGGCATGGGAGTGGTCTACCGCGTGTGGGATCCGATCCTGCGCCGCGAGGCGGCACTGAAGATGCTGAAACCGGCCGTCCTGGCGGCGCTGCCGGACGAGACCGCCCGCCTGTTGCTGCGTTTCCAGCAGGAGGCGCAGGTCTTGGCCCAGCTCAACCACGAATACATCGTGCCGGTATTCGAGGCGCGAGTAGCTGACGGCCAGCCCTTCTTCGTCATGGAGTGCGTCGTCGGCGGCAGTCTTGCCACGCGCCTGTCCGAGATGACGACCGCCGGACCAAAGGTGATCGTACCGTTCGTGGAGAAGGTCGCCCGCGCCGTCCAACACGCCCACAGCCACGGTGTCCTGCACCGCGATCTGAAGCCGGCCAACATTCTCCTGGAGTGGCGGCCGGGGGAGGGCAAAGGCCCAGTACCGCGTGTCAGCGATTTCGGTCTCGCCAAGCTCCTGAGCGCCGCCATCGATTCCGAGGCCGACACGGTCGTCTCCCCGCATTCACCCGCCGAACCGCATCCGTCGGAGACCGGCCAAAGTCGCCTGACGGTCCCTGGTGTCCAGCCGGGTACGCCGGCCTACATGGCCCCGGAGCAGTTCGATCCCGCCTTCGGAGGCGTCGGCCCGGCCACGGACGTGTGGGCGCTCGGCGTGGTCCTCTACCAGTTGCTGACCGGCCAGAAACCGTTCCGAGGAAGTGACCGCGCAGAATTGCACAAGCCCGTCTGCCAAGACACACCAACCCGGCCACGGTCGATCCGCCGCACGATCGACCGGCGGTTAGAAGCGATCGTACTGCGCTGCCTGTCGAAAAAGCCGGAACGGCGCTTCCAAACCGCGAGCGAACTCGCCGACGCGCTGGCGAAGTGTGCGGGTAAGGTGCGGAGACATCGCTGGGCGGCGGCATTCTTGATCGGCCTGACGGCGCTGGCGGCCGGCGTCTTGTGGGCCTTGCTCAAGACCGATCCGGATCCGGCGGCCGGCGCCTGGGCGGCCGGCGCCTGGGCGGCCTTGCCCAAGCCCAATCCGGATCCGGAGGACCAATACCAACGTGCGGTGGCGCTGCAGCTCGAGCGCCTGGAGCGCGGGGAGGCAGTCGAGCTGATTCCCCCCGGCGACGAGCTACCACCCTATCGGGTTCGCTGGGGAGGCGCGGCGACTGAGGTCATGCGTTCGCCACAGGGTGTGGCCGTGCAGGCCCCGGCGATGGGTGTCGTCGAGTTCCTGCCCCGCGTGCCCTGCTCCCGATTCCGGATTCAACTCGAGTTGCAGCACGACCGCCTCTGGCTCCGCCCGGCGAACCCGCCCAGCGTCGGCATCGTTTTTTGCAGATCGCGCATACCATCACCCGGGGGCACACACCACATTTTCGGACAGCTTTTCTTTGACGAGTGGAACGGTCGCACCGGTGAAGATCAATTCTCCGACGCCGTTCGATGAAGTGAAAACGATCCCCGCCAGCAAGCAGTTATCCTTCGAGGTTGCGGAGGCCACGGGGGATTACACCGTGAAGCTCGAGACACTCCCCAAGGGGCCTATCGAGAACATCCCCGTGCATGTCGATTAGCGTCCGCCCCTCAAGCCCGGTTGCGGCTGACACAGCCGTGTCACACATCAGATTTTCGGCAGGATTCGTGTGTCCAGGCAGTGTCAGCCGTGGCCGAGCCGTCTGGAGGGAATGGGTTCTTCAGAAAAACAGTGTCCCGCGTTCCCGCCGCGCTTGTCCAGCAGCTGCAAATTCGGACCCCCTTCTGAGCGGGCTGTACTGAGTACTCAATACTCATTCGCGAGTGGTCGCGGACGGCCGATTCCCTATCTTTACAGGCACGATCTGCCTGCGCCCTTTCCCTCCCTCCCGCCTCTTCCCCCACCTGCCCTGGAGGAACTATCCCATGACCGCGAATCGCTTCGACCTGAGCGGCAAAGTGGCGCTCGTGACGGGCGGCAGCAAGGGGCTGGGCAAGGCCATGGCCCGCGGCTTCACCGAGGCCGGCGCCGACGTCGTCATCTCCAGCCGGCACGAGAACGAATTGAGACCCGCCCTGGAGGAAATCCTGCAAGGCACCGGCCGCAAGGGACACTACGTCGTCGCCGACATGACCAAGCGCGCCGATGTGGCTCGGCTGGCCAAGACCGCCGTCGAGAGGTTGGGCCGTGTCGATATCCTCGTCAACAACGCCGGCAGCAACAAACCGCAGGCCATCGACCAGATCACCGACGAGGCCTGGGACGAAATCATCGAGCTGAACCTCAACTCGGTCATGGCCCTGACGCGGGCGCTCGTACCGGGGATGAAGGAGCGGCGCTGGGGGCGCGTCATCCATATCTCGTCCATCCTGGCGTACTTGTCGAAGGAAAAGCGCAACTCGTACTCGGCGACCAAATCGGCGCTGCTCGGCCTGGCCCGCGCCAGCGCCCTGGACCTCGGCGCTTTTGGCATCACGGTCAACTGCATCGCGCCCGGTCCGTTCCTGACCGATTTGCCCATGAGCGTGCTGTCGGCCGCCGAGCAACAGGCTTTCGCCGACCACACCGCGTTGGGCCGCTGGGGCAAGCCGGACGAGCTGGTCGGCCCGGCCCTGCTGCTGGCCAGCGAAGCCGGCAGCTACATCACCGGCCAGACGATCGTGGTGGACGGCGGCTTCTTGTGTAAATGAAGACGGGATTGCCGCTTGCGGCTTAGCGGCGCTGGCCCGCGAAGCCGCAAGCGGCAAACGGAAAATCCAAGCCGGCTTGCATGGAGACGACAGCGGCGGTAGGATTCATTAGCAGTTCGGAATCTCCCCCGGCTCACTCTCAAATGCCGCGGCCCGAACCGCATCAACGCAGAGGGTTATCCATGGAGAAGTCCAGCGTTTACGTGGACGGGGAGCAGGAAGCGCTAAAGTTCAAATGGATCGAGAGTGAGAAGGCCGGCTACGACCTCGGCGAGACGGCCATTCGCCACTGGGTGCGCTGTCACTGGTGGGGCTTCCTGCGGGCGCGCTGGGTCGAGCATCTCCAGGGCAAGCGCTTCTGGATCGAGCTGGACCGCGGTGATTTCGGCCTGTTGCAACGCGAGTTCCAGACCGAGGCTCTCCTGCTCGACCGCATCCTCGACCGTCTCAAAGCCGGGCAGGAGAACCTGGACATCATCTGTTGGGCCCACGGCTGGGGCATCCCGACGGACCCCGTGATCCAGATCCTCACCGCCCTCGACATCAATAGCCGCCGCCTCGCTCATCGCTTCGACCCGCAATGTTTCTGATCTCGCCTTATCGCACCGCCCCGCCGTTGACGCGCACGATCTGACCGCTCAGATAGGCCGCTGCCGGCCCAACGAGGAAGCGCGCCGCCGCCGCCACATCCTCCGGCCGACCCCAGCGCCGCAACGGCGTCTCACGCAAAACCCGCTCCTGCCATGCCGTGGATGCCGCTGCGCCCCACGCCGTCCGTATCCATCCCGGCGCCAGACAGTGGACGCGCACCTCCGGAGCGAGGCTCAGCGCCAGGCTGCGGCTAAACGCCATGACGGCGCCCTTCGCCGCCCCGAATAGTTCGCCGCTGTCAC
>JBBQPD010000090.1:0-11962 GCA_038331535.1 Gemmatales bacterium
CGATAAATTCTCACATCCAAGCAAGACGCCGGCACGTGTTCCAGCGGCGTGCGGCCGCCGTAAAAACAGGACACCGTCCGCAAGCGCACCCGACTAGTCAACGTCACTTCACGGCATAATTCCAGACAGTTTTCCGGCAACTCGACATTCTGCTGAATAATGCGCTCGTTCGGCACCACGAGCCAGTCGCCCGGCGCGAACACCGTCGCCGGCGGCAGCGGGATCAGACCGTCGGTTATCGTCCCCTCGGGATAGCGCGGAACGACAGGGCGCATGCCGTGCCGCTCGGCGTAGAACTGAAAGCCCCAGTGGCCAACGTACCAGACGCGCCCGCCGCCATTCTCGGCGATGTAATTGGCTGCTGTCTCGACCGCGTCTTGCTGTTCGCGCGCGCCGCGCCAGTCGAGCGCCCAGTAGCCCAGTGCCAGAGCCACGCTGCCGGTCGTGAGCCACCGGATGAAACCGCGCCGCCCCAACAACCGCGCTCGCCGCGCCGCCAGTCGGCCGACGAGCAGCGACAGTACCAGGCCGACGCCGAGGACGCGCCGCACCGCCGGGAATGGGGTCAGGGCGACATAACCGACCACCTCCAGGCTGAGCCAGAGCAGCAGAAAAAAGGTGTGGCGGTCGCCTACCGTTCGCTCCGCCCGCAGCAGCTTTCGTGCAACCAGGGCGACGACCACGGCCCCTGCCAGGCTGTAGGCATTGAAGAGCAATTCCGCCAGTTGAAACTTGACCGGTTTCTCGAACGGCTGGCCGAACAGGTTCCTCGTGCTTTCCAAGCGAACATCAAACAGCGCCACGACCACGAAGCCCGCGAGCATCACGCCGACGGCGGCCCAGACCCAATGGCGCGCGACGCCGAGAGCGGCCAATCCCAGTGCGATACCGAACGGGACCAGTCCGCCGAGGTAGCTGGTCAGGAACGGCAACTGCCCGAACTTCGCCGACAGGTCGCCGTTGCCGGACAGAGCTAGCAAGAAATGAGACTCGCCGTAGAGCACGGCGATCAAAAACTCCCAGGCGACGAACACATGAACGGCGACGAGAGCGGCGACCGGCCACAAGCGCCAGCGGCCCGTCGTCGCCGACCAGAGCAGCATCGTGCCGGGGGCAAGGAAGGCCGTGTACTTGGTCTGCATGGCGATGCCGGCGACCAGCCCGGCCCATGCCGCCCGCGCCAGTGAATCGCGGTCCGCCGCCCGAAAGTAGAGGTTGAGCGCCGCCAGGGACAGCGCCAGCGCCGGCACGTCGAGCATCAGGTTGAGGCTCGGCAGCAGCGCCGGCGAGAAGACGAGCAGAAGAAGCAGGGGCCGTTCGAGGCGGCTGGCGAAGCGGCGCAATAGCCCGTGCAGACCAGCGACCAGGAGCAGCGACCACGGTAGCAGGCACAGTTTCCAGACGAGTGGATTGTCCGTGAAGCGGTGGACGAAGGCCCAGAAGTAGCAGAAGACCGGCGGAGCAAGAACCTCGTTGGCTTCCTGCGGGTGATACCACCAGAAGACGGCGAAGCCATAAGGGTCGAGCGGCCGGGCGGCCATTTGCCGGGCGTAATACTCGTAGGCCGCGTCATCGATGTGCAGCGGCTTGATAGCATTCAGAAACGTGTACAGGAGCGCAAGCAGGACGGGAAACGCCCAGCGCCGCGGGAGCGAGTCGGTGGTTGATGGTGGTGCGAGTTGTGACAATTCCCCGCAGCTCCATCGGAACAGTCGATTCGCGAAACGGCAAGCCGCGGCCGCGTCACAAACAATAACGCCCTACGAACAACCCTGCGCCAAACGCGATCGCGAGCAGGACGATCCCCGCGACCGCCAGCAGCGTCGCCCGGTTCGAGGAGAGAAAGATGCCGGTTGGCGCCGGCATGCCGACCGGCGCGACAGACTCCATCTCGCGGGCGCTCGGCCGCGGCACGGAGCCGCCGTTCTTCGGCGCCGGCCGGGCGATCCGCGGCGGTCCTTCGCCGCCGCGCAACACTTCGTCGAAGTTGCTGTGCTCGAACAGCTTCGCCACGGCGGGAGCCGGTTCGCCAGGCGCGGCGCGAGGTCGGGGCGCGGCCTCGGCGGCTACTTCGTTCTCGCGCGGCACGAGGACGTTGTGCCGGCAAGTCGGGCACTGTACCTCCGTGCCGGACTTGCGGCGGGCAATGCCCATGAATTGATGGCAGTGCTGGCAACGGAACCGAATCGGCATGGCGGATTACTCGTCGCGTCTCGCCGCATCCCTACCACCGAGTTTTCATTGTCGCGTCTCGCGGTCGTCGCTGCAAGAGTCCGACCGGTCACACGAGGAGGAACACGACGACCCCGAGGTTTGGGCCGAGTTCCTTGACGAGGTCGGTCAGGAGGCCGAAATCCGCCGACCCTCGACGACCATCGTTTCCCGTGACGTTGAGCAGGATCGACTTGCGAATTGCATACTCCCCGGCCGAGCCAAAGAGACCGACCGATACCGCCGACGTCTCGATCAAGTCGGCATAGGTGCAACGCACTTCGGCGATCAGGTGGCCGTCCTCCCGCTCGCGCACCTGAACGGTGATTCCTAGCTCTCGATCTTCCCAATCAATCCGGAACTCCGACTGTGGAATGGAGTTGCCATTGTCCCTGGCGACGGCGACTGGATAAAGCGGTGAAACCGGCTGTGCGCCGATCTTGCGAGTACGGAATTTCCAGTGTTTAGGTAGTGGCCACAGTTCCGAGAGCGGCGGTTCTGGGTCAGTGTTCATTAGTCGGTCTCCGAGTGGAAACTGCGGCCTCATCGTCATTATTCTCAGTATGGCGCGCGAAACCCAAGGTGTCGATCCATTTCTAAACACAGTAAATGGATGATCCACGTCAGCACGGAAAGCCGTTGGTGCGGCCACGAACCCAGTGACCCCTGTTGCGTCAGCAGCACATGAGTCCACACGCCATCCAACCGTTCGCCAGCGTCCCACTCGCTTAACGCCTGAACTTCCGAACCGGTCCGCGCTTCCAGGATGAGGTAGGCGACTCGACTCAACACCGAATCGTGGCGTTCGGCCAAGCGTGCGATGGCGGCGGAATCGCCGGCATAGAAGGCGTGTAACAATTCTTCGTCGGTAGGCTTCATCCGCTCACTCCGGAGCCTGGACCTCTACCGTCATGTTACTCTTCGAGCGCGACAAACGGCCATTTTTTGTGGCTGCCGGTCTACGCCATTCCAATCCGCCGATTTCCAGCCGCCGTGTTGAAACGTGTTCTCCCGGACCGCATATTGAGCAACAGGTTCCGGAAAGAAACAGCCATGAAGGGGAGAGGCCACAATGAGCGATCTGCCACCCCCTGTGCGTCAATTCGCCAGCGATACCTACGCCGGCATCTGCCCCGAAGCCGTCGCCGCCTTGCAGGAAGCCAACCGCGGCCACGCGCCGGCCTATGGCGACGATCCGTGGACGGCCCGCGCCCGCACCCTGCTGCAAACCTTGTTCGAGACCGACTGCGAGGTCTTCTTCGTGCCGACCGGCACCGCCGCCAACGCCCTCGCCCTGGCGGCGCTTTGCCAGCCCTTTCACAGCGTTTTTTGTCACGCCGACGCGCACGTGCAGACCGATGAGTGCGGCGCGCCGGAGTATGCCGCCCACGGCATCAAGCTGATTCCGTTGGAAGGAAGAGACGGCAAGCTCGATGCGGAGATGGTCCGACGTGCGGCCGCCAAACGGCGTGACGTTCACAGCCACAAGCCGGGCGTACTCAGCCTCAGCCAGGCCACCGAGGCCGGCACCGTGTACTCGACGGAGGAGCTGCGTGCGCTCGGCGACGTGGCTCGCGAGCTGGGGCTGCGCCTGCATGTGGACGGCGCTCGCTTCGCCAACGCCGTCGCCACGTTGCGTGTGCCGCCGAAGGCGCTCACCTGGCAAGCCGGGGTCGATGTACTCTGCTTCGGCGGCACCAAGAACGGCCTGGCCGCGGGAGATGCCATCGTCTTCTTCGACCGTAGCCTGGCGAGCGAGTTTGCGTATCGGCGGAAGCAGGCCGGCTGCCTGCTGGCCAAGATGCGCTTCGTCAGCGCCCCCTGGGCGGCGCTGCTGGAGTCGGGCGCCTGGCTGCGCAATGCCGAACGGGCGAATCAGTTGGCCCGGCGCCTGGAGACGGAGTTGAGGAACCTCGATGGCGTCAGCATCCTCTACCCGGTCCAGGCGAACGCGGTGTTCGTGCTCATGCCGCATTCCTGGGCGGCAGGGCTGCACCAGCGCGGTTGGCACTTCTACACCATCGCCGGCGGCGAACGGCTGATGTGTTCCTGGGACACGGAAGAGACGGACGTCGATGCGTTCTTCAGTGATTTGCGTGAAGTGATAGCGGGATCGTAACTAATACCCTTGCTTGCGCTGCGGGCTACCAGTGCATAACGAAGCCGCCGTCTACGTTGATCGTCTGCCCGGTTACATTCCGCGCGGCTTCCGCTGCCAGGAAGACAGCCATGTTGGCGATGTCTTCCGGCTCCTGCCAGCGGCCGAGTGGAACGACGCGGTGAATCTTTTCGTCCGCCCATTCCTCGTAGCTCCGCCGCTGCTCCTCCGGTTGCTGCCGGTTCCAGGCTTCCCATACCGAGCGGTTCAGGGCCGTTTGCACCATACCAGGGCAAAGCGTGTTGACGCGCACACCATACGGAGCTAAATCCTTGGCGGCGCACTGGGCGAAGTTGATGAGAGCCGCCTTGGATGCGCTGTAGGGCGGATCGGTTTGCGAGCCGATCTGTCCGGCGACCGACGCCAGGAAGAGCATGGTCCCCGCGCGCGCCTTCACCAGCGCCGGCGCGAAGGCGTGGGCGACGTTCACCGCCCCGCCGACGTTCACTTGCAGCACCCGTCTCCAGTCCGCCGGCTCCAGGTTCCAGAACGGGAAGCCGTACTTCCCCGAGCCGACGGCGACGGCAAAGACGACGTGGTCCGTGCGCGCCAACGAAGTCTGAACCTTTTCGGCCGCCTGCTTCATGGCCTCAAAGTCGGTCACATCGGCGGTGATGGCGAGTGTGCGAACTTGACAGCGTTGGTTCAATTCCGCGGCGACTTCCGTAACGGCGGGATCGCGATCGAGGACGGCGACGTTGCAACCTTCCGCGGCGAACTGTGCGGCGATGGCCCGGCCGATGCCGCGCGCCCCGCCCACGATCACGGCGGTCTGCCCGGTGAGGTTCAGATCCATTGCGGGCCTCGCAGGAAGCAATTTACTTGGCGAGCATCCCACGTATGTGGGGGGAGAAAGAGTTAGAAACTCCACCCCCCACTTACGTGGGAGGCTCGCCAAGAGGCGCATTCGCGAAATCAATGTCGCAGCAAAAACTCACCCGTGTTCATCAGGGCGTACTGCAAATCCTGAAGCCCCTTCGCCCTGTCGCCTATCGCGTTGAGGTGTCGCGTGACAATCTCCGTCTCCTCTTTCCGCGGCCGCCGGCTCAGGGTCGCGAGGTAAATCTCTTCCACCAGGACAGCCGTGTCTTTACCCGCCTTCATGTCCGTCGCCAGTCGTCCTTGCGGCGCTTTCACTTTGGCGAGCAATCCGACATTGTTCAATAAGTGCAACATCTCCGGCAGCGACGGATCGTCTTCGCGGGCGCATTCGCAGGACACGTCGCGCACCGGCTTCGAGAACGCTTGCAGGAAGGGATGATTGACGCCGCCCTCCGCCAGCTCCAGCGCCCGCGTTCCCGGCGGGTAACCTTTGAACGTTTCCGGAACGCCGGTCGCCGACGAGACGGCATCCAAAATCTGCTCGGCGGCCAGCATGCGCACCGCGGCATGGGTGAAGTAGCGGTCCGGGTCGGCGGCGAACTTCGACTGCTCGGGAGTACCGGTGCCGGAGAGTTGATAGGTGTTCGAGTTCAGAATGGTGCGAATGAGCGGCTTGATGCGATAGCCGTTGCGGACGAACTCCGCGCTCAGCGCCGCGAGCAGTTCTGGGTTGGAGGGCGGATTGGTGTCGCGGAAGTCATCGACCGGATCGACGATGCCGCGGCCGAGCAGGTGATACCAGACGCGATTGACAATGGCGGGAGCGAAGTAGCGGTTGTCGGGCCCCGTCAGCCAGGCGGCCAGGCGCTCGCGGCGATCCTCGTCGGGGTTGAGCATGCCCATGGGACTACCGAAGGCGACCGGCTCCTGGTTCTTGCGCGTGATCGGGTGCTGCACTTCGCCGGGCCGAAGGTAAATGATCTCGTCGTCGAGGCCGAACTTGGCCCCCTTGCGCTGGACCTGGGCGAAGTAGGCGGCCAGCCCGAAGTAGTCGGTCTGGGTGATGCCCTCGAACGGATGATTGTGGCAGTGGGCGCACTGGACGCGGACGCCGAGGAAGAGCTGGGCGAACGTCTCGGCGGCTTCCTCCGGGGTGCGCGAGACGCGGTAGAAGTTGGCGGCGGGCTTGTTCAACGTGTTGCCGAGACCGGTCAACAATTCGCGGGCGAACTGGTCCATCGGTTTGTCGTCGGCCATGGCTCGCACCAGGTAGCGGTGAAAGCTGTGAACGCCGCGCTCGCTGATCGTCGTCGGGCTGCCGCGCAGCACGTCGGCCCACTTGAGCGCCCAGAGGGAAGCGTACTCGTCGCGTTCCAGCAGTCGGTCGATCAACTTCGCGCGCTTCTGCGGGTCTTTCGAATCGAGGAACGCGCGGACCTCGTCGGCCGTCGGCAGCACGCCGAGGGTGTCGAGATGCACGCGCCGCAGGAAGACCTCGTCCGAGCAGACGCCAGCGGGGTTGAGCTGAAGTTCCTTCTGCTTGGCGAAGACGTGCTTATCGACGTCGTTGGCCGGCGGCGGAGCCTTGTGGACGAAGCTGGGATCGGAGCGGACATAGGTGAGCCGGGCGCTGCGAATCTGATCGAGGTAGCGCACCAGCACGGCCGCCTCGCCGGTCCGGCTAAACTCGACGAACCCGCCGGCGCTGACCGTGGCGCAGCCGGCCGTGTTGACGCTAAAGACGGACAGGGCGGTCACGTCGCGCACGTCGCCGCCCTTGAAATGGGCGCGGACGGTGAGCTGCTGCGTGCGTGCGTCGCCGGCTAGGCGCTGTTGCTCCGGCGACACCTCCAACCGCTCGATCGGCGACGGGCCGGCATCGCGGCAGCCCTCGGCGACCCAGCGCGACAGCACGCGGTAGGCCGGGTCATCGGGCTGAAGGCGAACGCCGCCCAGGTGGGACGTGCGTCCAGTGCCCTTGAGCAGAAACAGGCTATTCTCCGGGCGCAAGCGATCGACACGGCGGCCCATCTCGGCGCGGGTAAGCGTGTACAAGTCGAGGGACGGATCGAAGCCGCGCAGACTGAGACGAAAGCCGTTCTTCCCCTGCGGAGCACCGTGGCACGCCCCCTGGTTACAGCCGGCGCGCGAGAGGGCGGCGATCACATCGGTGCGAAAATCGACCGGCGCTGGTTCTGCCGCACCGGCCGCGGAACTGCGCAGCGCGGCCAGCAACCCCAGACCCCAGAGAAGCGTTCGCGGCATGATCCAACCCTTTTTGTCTCAAGAAGACTGGCAAGGCACGGCTCAATCGTATCTTTGGTCGGTGCCCACCACGGCCATGGTCAACCAATACTCTTTCTACGGCGCGGAGGACGACTTCGGGCCGTTCTTCATCAAATTCAGCTCCCACTTACCCTACAACGCTCAACGGAGCATCAACGGCTGCCTAGCTCTATGCCGGCCGAAGCTCAGGGCGCATGTCGGTCGCCTATCGGACCGTCGCTTGTACGCGCGCGCGGTCGGAGAAAGTTTTTGCAGACGTACTCCCCAAGAAGGCGGCCACAAGCTAGTCCTTCACGGTTGTCGAACTCCCAGTGAATGCCGCCGTAGACGCGGCTCTTGCCCGCCTCCGCCGCGGCGTCCGAGAAACGCGAAAACTTGCGACTCACCCCAGGGAGGGTGTCGGAAGTACTCGTGAACCGCACCTCGTCCGTGCGAAAGTAGTCGGCCAGGACCGCGGCCGCCGCGGCGCTGAAGGTGCTGTGACCGGAGGAGTACGATGGGAAAGGTGGATTCGTCAGCAGCGATGTCCACTGTGGGTCCGGCGTCGTATCGGGATTGCGCGTTGGGTCTGCCTGACGGATGCCATCGATGGGCCGCCAAATGTGGTACGTAAACTTGCAATCCCAGGCGGCGACGCCGGCGTCCGCCAGGGCGAGGTTGAGCAGAGCGAATAACCGCGCATTCTCCGCCAGTGTCATGCCGCGCTCCAGCGCAACAGTTCGGGCGATCCGATTCCAGTGGCCCGGCGGCGTCACGGTCCCCGCATCGTCGGCCCAGAAGCGGGCAATTTCCGTCTGCTCCGCGGTGCGGGCGGTACTGGCGGCGCCGCCGAGAAGTTTCACCTCCCGAAAACTCGCTGCATACTCGGCGCTCGCCAGACCGGGCGGCGCCTCCGGACGGAACTGAGAACCGCTTTTCATGCAAAAGCAGGCGACCTCGGCCCACTGCGGCAACAACGCATCACGAAACTCCGGAGGCGTTGGCCGCCACAAGCCGGCGCCGGTCCCCGGCTTGTAGGAGGTCCGCCGCGCTGCACCATCCGGGCGACGCCACTCCAGGAGGCGTTCCGCGACGTTGAGGCCCAAGCGCATCCCGTTGGCTTTGCCGTCGCCGTCGGGAACGGCCGCCAGGGATGCATCCAGTGCCGTATCGAAACGTTCGATTTGCTTGGGGTACAGCGCGACGAGCACCCGATGCGCGGCGACCGACGCGGCGGCCTCTGGTGAAGTACCGGCCGGCGCGGCGAGCTGGACGCGATAAGGCTGATGGGTGCCATACACGGCGTTGACGGCGTCGTAAAGCGCCGCGTGCAGGATCGCCAAGTTGCGGGCCGCGACGGGAGGCGTCGTGTTCTCGATCCGTATCACTGTCAGGGCGGTCTCATTCCACCGTAAGACGGCGTCCCGCGCGGTTTGCGGTGATACTGGTTCGTTGGGAGTCGGAACGGCGGGAGAGGGATCACCCAGCACTGCCGGAGACAGCATCAGTAATATGCGGAACATCAGGTGGTTCTCCTCCGTCGCGCGATCGACTCTCCTCACTTCTATCTCAAACGGAGGGTCGGCACTAGCCGCACAATCGGCAAAGCAGGCACTCCCATGACCGACTGTTCCAGTTGTTCCGATTAGGAAGGATTTGCGGACCTTTGAGTCAATTCAGGATTACGAGAAGTCTAAGAGCCTGTCCCAGAAGTAGGTTCTACGAGCCGCGACCGTTAGGGAGCGCTGGGGACATGCCGCAAATAACGCTCCCTTACGGTCGCGGCTCGTGAGAAACGACACCTTATGAGACAGACTCTGTGAGCAGATCGACCAGCCAGCAGCCGCGCACGTGTGCCGCGCCGGAACGGCAATGAGACAACAACTCCACGTTGTCGCAACCGGCGTCCTCCAGGGCGTCAGCAAGGATGGGCAGTTCCTCAAAGCGCCTTTCGTCGTAAATGCCGAGGGCGATTCGCGGTACTGTTCCGCCGGCCCAGGCCAGCCAGGTGCGGTCAATGACGGCCGGCCGAAATGGATTGCCGACGATGTCGCGCAGCAAGGCCGCCTGGGAGCGCAGGGCGGCAGTGTAGGCGTTGTCCCAGGCAGTGTCATAATTCGAGGTCGCAGCCTGCGTTCTGGCCTGGGTTTCCGCCACGGCGGCGGCGGTGTGGACCTGCCAGACGGTCTCGGCCGGCAGCGCGTTCGCGGCCCAGTAGGCGGCCCGTGCGGCTGCGCCGCCCGACCGCTCAGCGTTGATGGTGGGCGTGCGGGCTGCCAGGAGTTCCTTCACGTTGGCCTTGCCATCGGCGAAGCGCTCGGCCATTTCGACGGCAGCCCGGTAACGCCGGTCGCTCAGCAGCGTCCAGATGTGACGACAGCAGGCCGCCGCGAACAGGATCAGTTTGCGGTCGCTGATTCGCCGATTCAGATATTCCAGCATAGGCGCCGGGTCCGTAGCGGCCAGCCAATCGGCTTCGGTCATGGGGTTATTCCCGCTACGTTTAGCCGCGAGCGCTTTTTGAAAAGCGCTCGCGGAACGCTCGCGGCTAAACGAATCACGATTTGCCCAACAAAAGATCGAGAACCCAGCAGCCGCGCACGTGCGGCCCTGGTCCGCGGCAGTGGGAGAGAATGTCGGCGTTGTCGCAGCCAGCGTCTTCGAGGGCATCTGCGAGGATTGGCAGATTCTTGTAGGCGCTGTCGGCGTAGATTGCATTAGCCTGACTCGAAATTGCGCCGCCATTCCACGATAGCCAGGGCGGGTCCAGAATAATGGGATGGAACGGGTTGCCGAACATGTCGCGTAAGAGGACACATTGCGCAACACGTTCAGTTCCAGGGTTGGAGGTTAATTCAAGAGCTATCTCGTAGGGGGTGACGAACGCGGGAGCGCCCCCCCACCACCCAAGTGGAATGGCGACGTTGTAAGCAGCCTGAGAGGCAATAACGGATAAAGAGTTCCTGTCTCCGGAATGGAATCGTTTCATGTCTTCATCCCACACAGCACAAGCCGCGTCTGAAGCATTTTCTAGTTCTTCCTCCGTAACCTGGGTATCCGCATAGCGCTCAGCAACCTCAACAGCCCGACGACTCCGCTCGTCGGGCAAGAGATGCCATATTCTGCGGCAGCACGCTACCGCGAATAGTCGGCGTTTCCGATCGCTGACCCTACAGTGCAGGAAATCAAGTAGTAACCGCGGATCGCTGCAAAGCGTCCACTCCGCTTCCGTCATCGCCCCATCCCCTTTGCCACCTTCTCCGCCTCGCGCAGCGCCCGCAGCACGTTGCCGCCCAGCACCTTGAGAATGTCCTCCTTCTTGTATCCGCGATTCAGCAACTCCTGCGTGATGTACGGATAGCACGACACATCTTCGAGCTGGTGCGGCACCGCCTCGATGCCGTCGTAGTCGGAGCCGATGCCGACGTGGTCGATGCCGGCCACTTTGATGATGTGCTCGATGTGATCGACGACGTGATGGATGCTGCCGCGCGGGATCGGATGTTCCTTGTACCACGCCTTCAACGCCTGACTGTACTCGGTGTCGTTGGGGTATTTCTCGCGCAGGTCGCGCATCACCTTGAACACATCCTTGTAGCGCTGCGCGCCTTCGGGCGTGATGAAGCCGGGGTAGAAGTTCACCATCACCACGCCGCCGTTGGCCGCCACGAGCTTCAACACATCGTCGGGCACGTTGCGCGGATGTTCGGCCAGAGCGAACGCCGACGAGTGCGAGGCGATCCCCGGCGCCTTCGTCACGCGCAAGGCGTGCCGCATGGTGTCGGCCGAGACGTGCGAAATATCGACCAACATGCCGAGGCGGTTCATCTCGCGCACCACCTCCTCGCCGAACGGCGTCAGTCCCTTGTGTTTCGCCTCGTCTGTCGCGCTGTCGGCCCATTCCAGCGTCTCGGAGTGCGTCAGCGTCATATAGCGCACGCCGAGTGCATAGTAGAGCCGCAGCACCGCCAGCGAGTTGTCGATGGAATGGCCGCCCTCGACGCCGATCATTGAGGCGATCTTGCCGGCCTTGTGGATGCGCTCCACATCGTCGGCGGTGGACGCCATCTCGAAGACGTCGGGATAGGCTTTGACCATCCGCTGAACCGCGTCGATCTGCACGAGCGTTTCCTTGACGGCGGTGCCTTTCTTGCGCGACTCGGCCGGGACAAATGCCGACCAAAACTGCGCCCCAACGCCGCCTTGCCGCAGGCGCGGGATGTCGGTGTGCAGTCCCTTCTGCGGCTTGCGCAGGTCGATCTTCTGGAACGAGAGATCGTTTTTCTCGCGGAACTGCCAGGGCAGATCGTTGTGGCCGTCGAACAGCAGCGCCTCGCGGTGGATCTTGAGGGCTTCCTCAGTGAGCTTGACCGGGGCGCGGTCGTGGGGTTTTTTATAGTCGGCAGGGGGGGGGGACGTCGGGGGATACACGGACACCACCAAGTCATTTTAAGGGGAAAAGTTAATTAAAGGAAACAAAGGTGTATTTGTGAGGGGTTGTACAGC
>JBBQPD010000091.1:0-11866 GCA_038331535.1 Gemmatales bacterium
AACTCAGGGGCAGGGCGGATCCTTGTGAATCACCAGCAGGGTAAGCACAGTGACGGTGAGCGTGTCGCCCTTTTTGGTTGCTTTGATCTCGACCTTGTGGTTCTTTTTCACATCATCTGGTTGCACTTCGACGTCTTTGCTCATGAACTTGGCCTTCGTCGTGTATTTGAGTACGACGGGTATGTCGTCCACCGTCACCGTTAGCGTCTTGTTCTCGGTGTCGATTTTCGTCACCTTGCCCTTGATGGTGACCTCTTCCGCTTTTTCCCCCTGCGCTCGGACCAGGCCTGTCGGGAGGACAAAGCAGACGAAGAGGAAGAGTTCGATGGTTCCGTCGTAGTGTCCGACGGCAAAAAGCGCTGGCCGGGAACTAAAGGCAATACTCGTAATGTCGCCGAAGGCGCTGTTGCTTAGAAATTGCGGCTCAAGTAGCTTGTCATTTTCCAGGTCCACTAGAAGTACTTTTGTGTTTGTTGCTGCCGCAAAACGCTTGCCATCCGGACTGAACGCGATGGCGACGATCTCGTCAAGGTCGCGGAGGATTTCGTGTGTCTTCGTATTCCACAGTCTCACGTTTTTCTTGTTTGTCCGTGTTGTACTTGTCCGCGTGGCCAGATTTCTTCCGTCCGGACTGTAGGCCACGGACTTTACGGGAAGCTCTTGCTTTGGCAATGCGCCGACTTGCTTCCCGGTTTCGAGCGACCAAAAGCAAACCAAGCCGTCCTGGCCGCCCGAGACTACGATCTGTCCATCGAAGCTGATGGCCACCGCGACCACGGCGTCTTCATGCTTGGGGGAGGTGGAGCGCAGAGCATTCGACTGCAGGTCCCGTATCTTGACGGTTCCGTCCTCGCAGCCGGCGACGAGGTACCTCCCGTCCCGCGAAACCGCCAGCCCGTTGACGCCGTCCGTGAACTTCGGCCATTTGTCGAGCGTCCGCAGGGACTGGAGGACTTGGTTCAGAACGGGGATGGCCTGGCGCTGCAATTCGGTTTTTTCCTCGCCGATTTCCTCAATGCGCGCGACCGCTTCGAGGCCCAACAAGAGGCTGAGTTCCGGGTCACGGTCCAGTACGTTCAGCGACGCCCCGAACAGTCTTTGGCACTCAATCACGCGGGCCTTTTGCTGAAGAAATCGTTTTTCTTTCCGCTCGCTCAAGTAAGTGGTACCGAAGTAGATGCTGAGGACCAAAAGGACGCCGACTACCCCCCAGAGGATTCGTTTCACCAACCGATTCCGCGCGGCGCTCTTCGACTTGTCCAGGAACTTTTTCTCTACCGGCGAAAGGGCGTTCGGGTTTTGTTTCTCCCACTTTTTTGCTTTCCCAAGCTCCGCTCCCCGTAGGAGGAGTTCATCGAGTTGCCCCTGCTCGTCCCAGACCTGGGCACGTTGCTGCGGTTCGCTCAGCTGCCGGCGGCGCCAGTCGGTGTTGTCGGTTTGGATCGGCTCGACCAGACGAGAGTGGGCCAATTCCAGCCACACGGCTTCGAGATGTCTCTCTTTACGGACGAGATGAGCGGCCACGAGGAGGTCGACCGCCTGCTCGTTCAGTCCGCGCGCCAACGCATCGTTCAACAGGGCCTGGCCGCGGACCACATGATCTCGGATGAGATCGCGTCCCAGCCAGTCGCGGATTGTGCGCTCGGGGACGCCTGATTTCTCCGCCGCCTGGGCCACTCGTTTGCGGTAATAGGTCCGCACGGCGCCATCGACGCTTCCGAAACGGCGGACGTCGTCCGCGCTGATCTCGTCGGGACGGCGTCGCGGGCTTTCCCAGAGAAGTTCGCAAACGACCTGGAGAAGGAAAGGCTCGACGTAGGAGCCGAGTTCCGTCGCGGCCCCGTGGCCCGGCGTCGGAATGTGAAGGCGCCGCAGGTCGTCGATGAGGAGTCCGGCTGCTTTCTCAGAGAAGCGGACGCCGGCTTTGTGCATCGGACCACAGATCGCCTTCTGGGCCTCCTCCTTGCCCAGGAGTTCCAGGCGGTAGGCGGCGCGCAGTTGCGTCGGCAGGCGCCGGGCCTGAGTCATCAGGGCGGCCACATACTCCTCACGAAGCGAGAACAGCGCCCACAGGTTAGGGTCGTGGAGTGCCTCCGACATTTGCCCAAAAAAGAGGTCGCACGCCGCGCGCTCCCGGTCCGTGGGATTCTCCGCGAGGATCGCTTCAAAGTGGTCGAAAATGAGCACCCGCGAAGGAGGCGCCTTGGCTGGACGGGGACGGTCCTTGAGGTAGTCGGTCAACTTCTGGGCGGACCAATCCTTTTCCGGCCGCCGCGTGCCGGGAGGGAGCGCTTCCTCCAGAGACGAAAGCGTGTTGCGGAGGTATTCCTCTGCAACTCGGGCTCCAGGCGCCCCGACTTGCCGGACATAGAGAACCTCGAAACGCGTGTTCTCCAGGGCCGGGATGAGCGCCGCCTGGATCAACGAGGTCTTGCCGGCGCCGGACGGAGAGTGCAGGACCATAATTCGTTGCGCGATCAGTCGGTCGAGCAGTTCCTCACTCTCCCGTTCGCGGCCGAAAAGTGCCTCACCCTTATCGAACGGCCGGGGGCCGACGAAGGGATTGGCAGCATTACTCTCCGTCACGATCACCTCCGCGGTTCTTGCCGTGGCGAGCCGAGTACTCTCGCCAGCGCGCCGCCAGATCGGTTATGAAGTCCTCCGTGCGACCCCAGTAGACGTCGATGCTCGTCTCGCGGAACGCCTTTTCGAGATAGGCCTTCGCCTGCACCGCGTCCTGAACCTGGCTGCCGCTCGGATCGACCTGGACGGCGACATGGGCGTAACCCTTGCGCCGCTGGGCGCCGGGAGTCGTGAGCAGGCTCCGGTACAGTGCCCGAAAATGCCAGTCGTCCATCCGGAAGCCGAGAAAAAGCAAGCCGGCGTCGATCAGGCCGCGACCCACAACAGGGGGCACCAGGGACTGCCAGGACCGTCCCACAGCCAGAAGGTAATCGAAATAATCGTCCTCTGCCAATACCAGGGAGTCGCGGTCCTCGATCCGCCCGAAGACATGGTAGACGATCGGCCGCTGGACATCCTTGGTCAATAGTTGGCCCTGGTCGCCGAGCGACCCGCTGGGATAAGTGCCCGTATTCCACGGGAACGCTTCGACGCGCGGCTGCTTGCCGGCCGCTTTCAGCGCCTCGGCGAGCACATTGTCGGGGTTGGCGGTGACATAGATCGGGAACGGGAGTCCGGCCAAAAGGCAGTGCGGTTCGGCTGCGTTGCGGAGCCGCCGCTCTTCCCAGACGGCCTTGATCGAGTCGCTCAGGGACGTCTCCAGCGGCCTGCCGGACCGTCGCCGCGATTCGCTCTTGAGCCGCTCGAGGTACTCCTCCCGTGGGAAGACCGCGCCCTGAGTGACAGCCAAGTACTGGGCGACTTGCGGCAGGTCTTCGCGCTGGTGCAGGGCCAGGGGATACTTGTGAGTCTCGTCGTCGGCCCAGCTGCGCGCCATTTCCCGTTGGGAACCGAAGAGCGGCTCCGTCAACTCCGGGCCGAGGATCGGAGTGCAGCAGCCGTTGGCGATGTGCTGCAGCAGCGCCGGCCACTTTTCGGTGGAGGGCTGGCCTCCGAGGAATCCCGGCTCGTACCAGCGGATTCGGCCGCTCTTGAGGTGCATGTACAACGCGGGCATCCAGGCGTCCGGGTGGTTGCGCACCAGGCTGCGTGCCTGCGTCACGGCCTGGTCGATCTGCCCATGCTCTCCGAGATACCTGAAGAACGCTGGGATAAACACGGACGCCGTTGCGACCGTGAAGTCCCCCTGCATGGCGAGCACCACGGGGACACCGGCTTCAACCAGCCGCGGTCCGACGGCGGACAGGGCGCCGCCGTCGCCGGCATGACCGCGCCCGGCGCCCTGGCAGGCTAACAGAACGACGAGCCGTGGCCGCGGCTCCACGTCGTGGAACCATCCCGCGAACGTATCGCCCGTTACAGGGCGAAGCTCGCCTTCGGTCGTTTCCAGCCACAGTATTGTCTCTCCGCTCGTCGCCTCGGTGGTCGCATGACAGACCAGATAGAGGATATCGTAACCTGCGCGCAATTCGGGCGCAAGACGTTCCCACGACGCCTGTCCGGCCACTCCCTTCGGTTCGTGGTACAGAGGTCCCAGACCGGCCTTCGCCCGCTTAACCTCGGCTTTCACATCGATCGGCGGCACCGAATAATCGGGGGGAATGCGTGGGTTGGCGACGACGGCGAGGGCGCGCAGGTCGCTCTTCGCGCGGAACTCCTGCGGGCGCGGGTCCATCGTGGGAAGGAGTCGGGAGAAGTAGATCTTGTCGTCGGATAGAAGCCAGCGCTCTTCGGTCGGGTGTCGCAAGGTCTCCCAGCGCAACGCGTGCAGCTCTGGCACGCTGTTCCCCACGGCGAGACGGATACGACAACTGGCACCCAATGCCTGACTGAGCTTGAGCGTGTCGAGGAACCTATCGCGGAGGTGTGTTTGGCGGAACAGAGCAGCGGTCAATAGCCCGCCGTAGTCCTTTGAGTCGCCTTGCGCTTTGCGGAGTCTCTCGACGTCGAATTGGGCCTCGCCCCGATGAGCCGGCAGACGGAGATCCGAGTCGGTTTGGTCTTGGCGCAGCGTCACCCAGTACCTTTTCTTCGTGTTTCGTTCCAGGCCGATTTCCAACTCCACCAGGTGCATTCGCCCCCCGCTCCCTGATCGCGCCCGTTGCCTTCATCCTTCGCTTTTTCCGCGGTCTCTCGACGCGACAGGCCTGCTTCCGTGGGACGTGGTTCCTATCCACACGATGCACGGATCGTCCGCGGCTCTCATCTCTGGCGCGGGTTGAACTCGATCTCGATTCGCACGCGCGCACCCAGCTCCTGAGCCAGCACTCCGGCGGTGCGCAGCCACTCTTCCAGCCCAGTGCCCGGCCCCGGCACAGTCGCCTGGGGAGGAACGGGCTTGTCGGTCGGCGCCGCGGGCAAGGGCGGCGGTGTGTTGCTCTGCTCGACAGGGGCCGCGCACGGCACTTCCGTTGCCACAGGGGGCGCCGCCAGGACGGCGGACCAGAAGGCGTGGCCGACCACCGCCAGAGCGCCGCCCCTGGGATGGGCGAGCAGACGTTGGGGCAGTCGGGCGATCAACGGTCGCGGCGACGCACAGGAGTAGGCGCGCAGTTCCGGCACATGATCGAAGTCGTCGGTGGACGGTGTGCCGGCGCCGTAGCAGGCAAAATGGAAAGCGATCAGTCCGAGGGGCCTGGCATCGGCGCTGACGTCGTCGGCGCTGAAGTAGAAGTCCGGAGGAATCGGCTCCCGCCAGCGCTGTGGCCCCGGCCAGTCCTGGCACAACAGCGCCCCCTGGTGCGGCCCCTGGAGAGCGTCGCCGCGTGGAAAGCCCATGCCGTGGCTGGCGGTGAACAGGAGAGCGGGCGTTTCGTCGCCCCCGAGCAACCGTTCGAGGCGAGCCTTGGTCGCGTCTTTCGCCAACACCGTCCGGGATTTCAACGACGGCAAGCGCTTCTGTAGTTCCGCAACCAGCGGATCGACGAGTTCCGTGGCGCTGAGGGTGGTGGCCCGATCGTCGTCGTTCTGGACGCCGAAGAAGGCCGCCTGGCGAGCGCGCGCGGGCGGAGCGTCCTCGGCCGCGAGAACGCTCTCGGCATAGCGGGCGAACGCGTCGTAATCCGGCCGGCCATCCTCCGTCTCGAACCAGAGCCGGCCGACGCCGTATTCAACGTCGAGTTGGTACTGGAACTCGTAGGGGATCTGTTCAGGACTGGCGACGACCAGCAGGTAGTACGGCACCTTCTCCGGGTCGGCCGCCTGTCCGGACAGAGCGCCGTTGCGCTTGAGGAACTCGCGCTTCGAGTCGCCCGGACGATAACCGTGGGTCGCGGTCAGTTCGCGGTAGTAACGGGAGACCTTCTTCGCGGCCTGTCCCTGTCGGCGGTCGAGCAGGCGGCGGAGGGCGTCGAAGACGGCGGGGTCATGGTTCGCGGGAAAGACGACGCCCCAGCCGGCCGAAACCAGGTCGTTGGCGTCTATCCCTTCGCCGACGCCGAAAGAAGCCTGGCTGCGAAAATTGAGCGCCTTGAGCGCGGCCAGATGATCCGCGTCGATGATTTCCCCGCGCGCCAACCGGGCCAGCTCAGTAGGCGAAAGCGCCGGCGTGACGTAGCCGCCGGTGAGACCGTTGACGCCGTTGAAGATGAAGCGCTCGTTGGGCATTGTCGGTCCTTGTCTGAAGTCGGTGGCCGAGATCGGTAGCGTCGGGACCGTCGGCGATAGTGCCTTTCGACCACGGTGCGAGACGCGGCATCAAGGCTCTATCGGCTCGACACCACGGAGATATTTCTTGTCGTCGTCGCTCCATTTTCTCAGCGATCGTTGCTTTGTCAGGCGCATGAGTTCGTTCGTGTCGAACAGGTATGTGATTACCTTACGATCGTTCCCAACGTTCTCGTTCAGGGTGGCCAGTTGAAGCCCGGGGCCGAACGCAATTAACGTGGGAGTCACGTCCTGCTGAGACATGTTGTAGAGCTCCATAGCCACCAACGACGACGCCTCTTCCGCGGAAGACGGTGTCGCTTTCGGCAACTGCCAGAGCCGAACGGTCTTGTCGGTTCCGACGGTAGCGAGGAACTTTCCCGTCTTGGCGAATGCCACGCGGATGACGTCCCTGGTATGACCGCGGAGGACGATGGGTCGTTCGTCCAAGTCTTCCAGGTTATGCACCTGGACTGTCGCGTCAGAACTGGCCGACGCGAGCAACCGTCCGTCTGAACTGAAGGCCACGCAATTTACTTTCCCCTTTTCGTGCTGTAGATGTTCTCCCGGAATTTCCTTCACTTCTTGACTGTCCAAACTATAAACACGAACCCGTTTATCGGAGCCTCCCGTTGCCAGCCGTTTTCCGTCCGGACTCAGGGCGATGCTGTAAACCGGGACGGGGTTATCTCCTTCCTTGTTAGCTCCGACCACACGAATGTTCACGTTCTTCGATCGATCCTTCGGCACGTCAATGACGCGGAGGGGATGGTCGTAGGCGATCGTTGCCAGCCGGCTGCCGACGGAGTCCACGGCCAGCAAGTTGCTGCGGACCGCAGGTGTGTCACCTACCTTCACCAGCCGGCAGTCAGCATAAAATGCTCGCTGAACGTATTCTTCCTTCCGATTCCAGAGGTAGACGGTGCCGCCGTCGTCCGCGACCGCAAGCTGTTTGCCATGGTCGAAGAAGGCGAGGTCAACGATCAGCGCGGGCGTACCCTGCAGAAAAACCTTCGCGTCGGACTTCTCTGGGGGCAGCGACTGGACTACAGTAGTTCCGTTCGTACCAGCCGTGGCCAGCCTCGATCCGTCTGCATTCAGAACGAGGTCCGCGATCGGTTGGGTGTGGTCGTTCCGTAGAAGTATCGGCTTGACAGAGGTAGTGTCCGCATAGTCGCCAGTGAGTTCCCAGACACCTGCCGTTCCATCTGGATATTCGACCGCGATCCGCGCGGGGCGCGAGCTGACTGAGAGGCCCAGCCGAGCGCCGACGTAGGTCGTCCTGAACCGCGGCGCGATCTCAGGCGGCGCGGGAATCGAGCACAGCAGCCGACCGGACGAAGTATCCCGCACGGTCACAAGCGATTCGGTGTCGGCGGTCGCAAGGAGCCGGCCATCCCTGCTGAACGACATCTGAACGATGGCCTTGTGGCCAGACAGGGTGTTGACTCCCGTTGTCACCAATGCCCCGAGTAAGTTTGACGGGGGAAAGTGAGCAGGCAACGTCTCCAGCCACAGCAATTGCGGTTCACGCCGCCCTGCCGAGATGTCCCACAGCGAGATGACATTCCTGGACGGATTGTCGTCCAATCGTGCCACCGCCAGGCGGTTTCCGTCCGGACTCAGACAAACGGCATTCGACCCTGAGCCATATGACCATAGGAAGGGATACAGGAGGTCCGGGGTTTGTTCTCCCGTCTTCAGATCCCGTGTGCGGATGAGGCGAACCCCGTTCGTCGGGTTGATGAGTTGAGCGACCAGTTGTTGGTGTTCGCCTTCCCCCCGGAAGGCCAGCCCTTCGACGCTCAACCCACGTTCCCACCACCGGCCGAGCAGCAATCCTGAGCGCGCGTCGTACAGGACAATCCCATTCGGTCCTCCGACGGCGAAGCGCGTCCCGTCCGGACTGTACGCTGCGGTCCGGATGTAGTCCAACTTTGCCTGGAAGTCGATAACGAAAGCTGCCGCGAGCACGGGCGAGGGAGTGACTGGAACCGTCGTGGTTTCCACCATCGGCAGTCTCAAGACTTCCTTCGTCGAGGAAACGTCCTGGACCACCACTACGCCTCTGCCCCCGGCAGTCATGACCTTCCGCTGGTCTGGGCTGAAAGCGAGGACCGGGAACGTCGGGAATGGACCGCGGTGCTCGAAAAGGGTGGAGCGTTGTGGTTCCCCCGTGCGGAGGTTCCAGAGGCGTAACTCGTTCCTGGCCCCGACCGTGGAAGTAGCGAACCACTTGAGGTCGGGACTGAAGTCCAGGCGGCGATTGGGGGGCAGGCCGTACAGAACCGGCAGATCCTCTTCGGGCACTAGGCTCCACAGTCGTACGGTTCGATCGTCACTGGAACTAGCCAGCAGCTTCCCGTTCGGGTGGAACGCGATGCCGGTAACCGTTTTCTGATGTCCTGCAAGCCGTAATAAGGGCACGGCAGAGTAGGTGTAAGGAAGCAGTTCGTTCCGACCCCACACGCGGATCTGAGTGTCCCGACACGCGGTCGCGAAGTGCCGGCCGGTGGGACTGAAGGCGAGACCCTTGACATGGTCATTGTGGGGGGCGATGGCATACTTCGTCGGTACTATTGGTCCAGCGGACCAGGTGCGAACCCATCCATCGCTCTCGCCCGAAAGAAGGACCTTTTCAACGGAACGTTTCGTCACACGGTCGGAAACGGAGAGCCATTCCGGCGGGCTGAATACCAGACAATTAATACCCGGTCGGGATAGCCCGGGCGATGCCCCCGGATGGTCCGGCACAGAAGGCTTGGGTTCCACAGGCGTGAACGCGTCGTCGTTGGCGTTGCGATGCCAGCGCTTGACCGTTCCGTCCGCGGAAGCCGACGCCAAGACGAGGTCTTTACCACTTAGAGGCTGTTCCAGAAGGTGTTGCTTTCTACGAGCCGCGACCGTTAGGGAGCGGTTTTCGCAGCGTCCCGCCACCGCTCCCTAACGGTGGCGGCTCGTAGAACTCACTTCTGGAACAGCCTCTTAGATGAAACGCCACGGCGGACACCTTGGTGGGGAGTTTGTCGAAGTTGTCCTTGGTTTTGTGACCCGTCTGGACTTCCCACACCATCACGGAACCGTCGTCATGGCCGCTCGCCAGGAACAGTCCGTCCGAACTGAAGGCCAGGGCATTGACACTGGAAGGAGCTTCTTCTTTCAGGTGGTCGGAGCCGCCTCACCCAGATTCGCCAACCTGGCCAACTCGTCGATCGCCAGTTTGCCGGTAGCGGGAATCGAAGCGTCTTCTTCCAGACAAAGCATGGCGCTGAGCAGATAGTTGTTGAACCCCCGGTCCTTCGGAGGCAGGGATTGCTCCTGTTCGGGAGTCAATTCCACATTCAAGCGAATGATCGGCAGCACCTGGAAATGTTGCGTTTGGAGCCGCTGCACCAGCGACGCCTGGATCAGCGACGTCTTGCCCGCCCCGGACGGCGCGGGAAGCAGCACGATGCGCTCGGCGATATGAAAGCCCAGAAACAACAGGGTGGTATCGACGAGACGACGGTTGACGACGATCGGCGGCATCCGATCCCTGCGGCTCATGCTCAACAGGTGATCGAAATAATCGTCTTCCGTCACGGCGACCGATTTCGGCAGAGCCAGCGAGCCGAACAGATAGTACAACAGGGGGCACTCCGGCGAAGGCTCGTAGGCGGGCTGCTGCGCGTCGAGCGGTCTCGGCCAGACGGCCCGCGCATTCCAGCGGGAGTATTCCACACGTGTACTGCCCTCGCCGCGGGACTTGCACAGAGCGTCCGCCAGTAAATTGTCCGGCGTCGTCGTGATGTACATGGACAGGGGCAGGTTCGCCAGAATGCGGTATGGTTCCATGAGGGCCGGATTTCGGTCGGCCGCGGCCTGGAACAGCTTTCCGACAGGGGCGGAGGCCGGCAGATCGTCCAGTTTGAAACGCCGACGCAACTCAGCGGCCACCTCGTTGCGCAGCGCGGTTTGCGGGTACTCTTTCCCGGCAGTCACGGCCAGAAACTGAGCGACCTGCGGTAAGAGTCTGTCCCAGAAGGGGTCTTTATCTACGAGCCGCGACCGTTAGGGAGCGCTTTTCGCGGCGTACCTCTAACGCTCCCTAACGGTCGCGGCTCGTAAATCCTACTTCTGGGACAGACTCTAAGTCTTCCCGGCTGTAGGGGGCCATCGGAAAGTGCTGTTTTTCCGCCCAGCGGCGGGCGATATCGCGTGAGCCGCCGACGAACGACTCCAGCAAGCCGGAACCGAGGATCGGAGTGCAGCGGCCGTCGCGAATGTAATCGAGTAGCGGCTGCCATAGTTCAAAATCCGGGCGCGTGCTCAGGAAGCCAGGCGTGTACCAGACACAGCCCCCTTCAGACGCAGGAACAGCGTCGGCGCCCAGTGGTCGGGCCGACTCCGCACCGCGGCCCGGCCGGCAGCCATCGCCCGGTCGATCTGGCCGTCCACGATCAATTCCTGAAAAAACACCTTCCGGAAGTCGGCGGCGGTGCGCATGGTGACGTTGCCTTGCATCGCCAGCACGGCCGGGAAGCCGTGTTCGGCCAGGCGCGGTCCGAGACTGGCCATCGTGCCGCGGTCGGTCGTGCTCGGCTCCGCGCCGGTGCCGGCCCCCTGGCAGGACGCCAGCACCACCAGCCGCGGCCGGTGCTGCAACTCGCTCAGATGTCGGACGAACTCGGCACCAGCTACCTCGTGGGACTTCCCCGTCTCGTTCTCCAACAACAGCCACGGACCGTCCTTCAGCAGCGCGCCGTGACAGACCACATAAAGAATGTCGTACTCCTCGCGCAATTGAGCGCGCAGGTTCTCCAGCGTTCCCTTGCCGAGACCGGCCGCTTTGGTGACGGGGATGCCTTTCAGGTTCGATTCGATCAACGCCATCTCGGCCGGCACGTCGATTGGCGCCAGCGTGCGATTGTCGGGATGACACTGCGAGAGATCGGACGGGTTGGCGACGAAGGCCAGCGCCCTCAGATTCCCGCGCGGGCGAACCTTGACCGGCCTGTCGACGAACGAACGGACCGCCGCGGCGGTGTGGCGCCACCTTAATCCGCAGCCGCGGATCGGGCGACCCTATCGGAACGACTCCATGTGAAGGTGGGCACCCGGACGTGACCACCGCACGGTCGGGTACCTCAGTTTCGACGCCTACGCCCTGACCGGCCCTCCCCCACGGGCCGACCTGCTACGTGGGGAGTCTCCCACCTTCGGCCGCCGCTCGCGCGCTGCCACGGTTGAGTACTCCTGGACCGTTGGGACCAGATGCACCTGGCGACCTGGGATCTCCCCGAACCACAGGGGCCGCACATCCCGAACCTGCTTCCGGGTGGCTCCGCCGCGGTACCGGTCAATGGCGTCGATCTATTACCGCCTCCGCGATGAAGAGTCTCAGGCGTTCATGTGCAAAGTTCCGTTCGGGACCGTCGTGTCCGTACCGGCCACAGGCCGAAAGGAGGGAGTCATGGACAGGAGATGGATTGGGATGGCAGCGGTCGTCAGCCTGACGACCGCTGCGCTGGCGGGACAGGCGAATGTGTCCGTCCGGCCTCTGGACAAATCCGGGACCAGTGGGGGCGCCCGGAAAATGGCGTGTCGCAAACCATTTATTCGCAATGGTTTGCGACGCCGCGCTCTTTGGAAGCGGAGA
>JBBQPD010000092.1:0-11863 GCA_038331535.1 Gemmatales bacterium
GAAAAGCCGCAGGCAGCGAGCTGAGGAGCTGCGTGAGGGCCTGCGGACCGCCGGTCGAAGCCACGATTCCCAACATTTGGAACGGCCCGTAGGAGTACGGAGTGCGGAGTGCGGAGCGTGGAGTGCTCAATTCCGAGCTTATCGGGCCTGGTGCGCGCGCTGCCAGGCGTTGGCGCACGACCTTTACCTGGCTCATGATGGCCAGCTGGGTACACAGGCGTTCGGCCAGGGCTTGATAATCCGCTCGGCTACTGCCGACCGGCTTTTCCACGACGGCCAGAGCGCCGGCGCGCAGGGCGTTCATGGAAATCTGTAAGTCCTCGGCTTCGACGCTTGCGGACACGACGACGATCGGGGTCGGCCGGTCCGACATGATCCGCCTCGTGGCCTCGAAGCCGTTCATGCCCGGCAGGCGAATGTCCATCGAGATCACGTCCGGCGCGAGGCGATGCAAAATGCTCAGCGCTTCCTCGGCGCTCTCCACCGCCGCGGCCACTTCCAGGCGCGGATCACTGTCGACCAGATGTTCGAGGAGCTGGCGGACGACGCGCGAATCCTCGACGATCAGGACGCGAATCTTTTTCATAGGATTTGCCGAACCGTTTGCAGGAGTTCCTCGTGATCGAACTTGCGCTTGACGATGTAGGCGTCGGCGCCGAGCGCGAGGCCGCGCTCCTGGTCCTCGCGCTTTTCCAGCGAGGTGACGACGATGACCGGCAAGCGCGCCAGGCGCGGGTCTTTCTTCATCTGTTCCAGCAGGCCGAAGCCGTCCAGCCGCGGCATCTGAACGTCGGTGATGACCAGGTCCGGCAGGTCGCTGCGCATCTGCGTCAGGGCTTCCAACCCATCCAGGGCCAGGCGCACGCGGTAGCCGTGTGCTTCCAGAATGCTCTTTTCCAGGGTGCGCGTCGTCAATGAATCATCCACAACCAGGATGGTCGGCGTCTTCTTTTCCACGCGGCGCGGTCGCGCTTCCGCGGCCGGTGCGGCCGTGTGCGTCGTTGGCCGAGCGCCGCGGAATAAGGAGGCCGGGTTGAGGACGAGACAAACCGAGCCGTCTTCCAGCAAGATGCCGCCGGCCCAGCGGTCGCCCTTGCCGGCGGGTCCAAGATCCTTGAGCAGGGCATCGCGCTCACCCAGCAGAGACTCGACGATCACGGCGAGTCGGCGCGAACCCGCGCGAACGACGACCATCGGGAAGAAATCGCGGCCAGCCTCCTCGTCGCCGGCGAGATCAAGCAAATCGGCGAGTTTTCGCACGGGCACGGGCTTACCGCCGAGCAGGACTACCGGTTGGCCCGTCACGGTCTCGATCTCTTGAGGTCGCACGCGATGTAAGCCTTCGACGCCGTGAATGGGGAGGGCCAACGTCTGTCCGCGGCAGGCGACGAGCAGCAGGCGCTGCGCGGAGACGGAGAGCGGGACGACGATGGCGACACGAGTTCCTTCGGCACTCGGAATGGCTGCCGTATCCTCCCCCTTCATTCCGCGTTCTGCCTTCCGCGTTCGGGCTGCTAGCTGTACCTCTCCCTGCAAGCGGGTCGCGGCTTCCTGCACAACGGAGAGGCCCATGCCGCGGCCGGACAGGTCGGTGACCATCCGCGTGGTCGAGAAGCCGGGACGGAAAATAAGGCGAATCATCTCTTCGGGATCGGTCGTCGCGACCTCGGTCTCGGTCAGGATTTGGCGCCGGACGGCCTCGGCGGCGACCGTGCGGGGATCGATTCCCCAGCCATCGTCCTCGACGACGAGGTGCAACCGATTGCCGACGACTTCCAGAAGCAGAGAGACCTGGCCGACCGCGTCTTTGCCGCGGCGGATACGCTCCTCCGGAGGCTCGATGCCGTGACAGATGGCGTTGCGCAGCACGTGCATGAGCGGATCTTTCAGCGCCTGTAACACCAGCCGGTCGGCTTTGACCTCCAGGCCGGTCACGCGAAACTCCACCTCTTTCCCCACGGACTGGGCCAGGTCGCGCATCATCTTGCGGAACCCCTGGAACACGCCCTCCGCCGGCACGGTACGCGCCTGGCGGACGTCGTGCCGCAGTTGCCGGGCCAGCACGCGCAGCGCCCAGGAACTCTGCCGGTGTTGGCGATGCGTCTGGCGAACGCGCCGCGCCAACCCCCGCACTTTCTCGCCGATTTGATGCAACAAACGGTTGGCGCGGGCCTGTTCGGGAGTCCCGGCCAGGAGTTGGATCGCACCCAGGGCTGTCCCGACCGTCTCCCATTCGCGCAGCAATGCGTCCGTGTCCTCCTGGAGCAGGGCCAGCTCGCGCACCGATTGGTCCTGACTCAATCCCTCCGTCAAGACCTGCTCCGCCGTCTCAAGGAGCCGATCGAGATCCTCGGTACTGACGCGCACCGCTTCCTCGGCGAATGCGGCGTGCGGCGTGCGGTGTGCGGTGTGCGATGTGGGCGGTGCAGCAACCGACTGCTCCGGATCGGACCGTGCCGGACGACCTTCGCCGAGGACGGCGTCGATGGCCGTCAGCTCGTCGGCCGGGTCCGGGATGGGCCGTAGTTGCAGCAGGCAAACCGCCGAGTCCTCGATATAGTTGAGTCCGCGCTGGATGACCTGGACCATTTCGGGAGTCAGGCGCAGAGTGCCCTCGCGTGCTCGCGCGAATAGCGTTTCGAGCCGATGGGCGACCGCTTCGGCCTGGCGCAGTCCGGCGATGCGCGCGGCGCCCTTGAGGCTGTGCGCCCGACGGAACGCCTCGTCAATCTGCGCCGGCTCGCCGCCGGTGGTCTCGATGACTGCCAGCAGCGCGCGTATCCCTTCGAGGTGTTCTCGATGCTCCACCTGAAAGGCGGCGAGCACTTCCGCGTCCAGTCCTTCCAATTGCGGAAGTTGGCCTGCGGGCTGTGAAGGAGTTTGCTTCGGTGTGGGTGCCGGCAGGGCCGGCGCTTTCGGAGCTGCCGTTTCCGCGGTCTGCTTGCCGGGCGCCAGCAACTTTTCGACAACCGCCACAACGGGCGTCGTGTCGGGAAGCGCCTGGCCCGACTCCCAGGCCTGCGCCCAGCTTTCGATGAGGTCCGCGGCCGTGCGGACGACGGCAATTAGCTCCGCGTTCCAGGGCATCTTTTCCCGACGCATGAGGGAGAAAAGCGATTCCAGCCGTGCGCCGACGACCGCCAGCGGCTCGAGGTCGCAGACGCGCGCGGCGGCCTTCAGACTGTGCGCCCGGCGAAACGCTTCCTCCACGCCCGCACCACTATCCTGCCCGCCTGCTCCCTCGGCGGCGGCCAGTACCGTGCGGATGCCATCCACATGCTCCCGGTACTCCTCGCGGAAAGCCGCGCGCAATTCTTCTTGAAGGTCGCTCACATCCTGTACCTCCCGACGGCCTTCTGAAGCTGCTGGCTCAGGTCGTTCACGTTGACCATCGCCTTCTCCAGTTGCCCGGTCGCCGCTGCGGTCTGTCCCGCCGCCTGGCGGATGTCCTTCATCCCCTGAGTCACCTGATTGAGGCCGATCTGCTGTTGATTCGTCGCCGCGATGATTTGCTGAAACGCCTTGACGCTTTCCTGGGTCGTCTCGGCCATCTGGCGGATGACGCTCTCCGTGCTCTCCGCCTGCTCCTTGCCCGCCTCGGCCCGCTTGACCGCTTCCTCGGTCAACATCACCGAGCTGTTGATGCCCTTTTGAATGGCCCCGAGAATGTTCTGCACCTGGAGGGTGGAGTCCTTCGCCTGGTCGGCGAGGTTTTTCATTTCGCTGGCGACGACGGCGAAGCGCGTGCCGTGTTCGCCGGCGCCCGCGGCCTCAATCGCCGCGTTCAACGCCAACAGGTTCGAGCGCTCGGCGATGTCGGTAACCGCCGCGATGATCTCGCCGACGGCCTGGGTTTTTTCACTCAGGGCGACGATATGTTCGGCGAAGGCCTCGACCTGTTCGCGGATGGCCTCCATGGACCGCGTGGCGATCTGCACCGATTGCAACCCCTGGTTGGTGGTCGCAGCGGTCGCCTCGGCGCTGGCAGCAACCTGTTTGGCGCGCTCCGCGATCTGGTTGCCGGACTGGCTGACTTCCTCGACCGTGGCGGTGATCTCCTGTACGGAAGCGGCCTGCTGCCGGGTGCCGGCGGCCGTTTCCTGCACGGAGGCGAGGATTTCTTGCGACGCCGCATTCAAATTCTGGGTGGCTGCGCCCGTTTGGCCGGTCAGTTCCTTCAACCCGGCCACCATGCGGTCCAGGCTGCCGCCCAGGCGCTCCAGGTCGGTGACGTTCGTACTCGGAGGCTTGTTGGTCAAGTCCCCCCGACCGACCTCCTGGACGAACTCCATGAACCGGCCGAGCGGGCTGGTAACGCTGCGCTGAATCGCCAGAGCGGCGACTACCCCCAGGATCAACATCAGGATCAGTACCGCCACGGTGGAGACCCAGGCGAAGCGGTAGGTATCGACGGCCAATTCACTGCCCAGACGGATCTGCTCTTTGGTCAAGCCGATGCCCTCCGCCATCTTTTGGTCCAGGACCTGGCGGCGATCCTCCACGACCTAGGACAGGACCGCGAACTGATCGAACTTTGCCTCGGCGAGCTGGTCGAGGAGGTGTTCGACCGCGTCGTACAAGGTCTTCCGCGCAACCTCGGTTTCGTCGACGTTGCGGACGAGCTGTTCCCACACGTGCCGCCGGTCCACCGAGATGGCCGTATGGATGTTCTCCTGAGTATTGTCCTTTACCTTCTTCAGTAATTCACCGACCTCCTGATGGACCTTGCGCCATTCTTCGCGTGTCCTGCCGGCATCCTCCGCGGTCCCGAGGTCGGGAAGTGTCATCTTCCGCTGCAGATAGCGGCGCACGCTGCGCTCGCGCAAGGCGAGCATGTTCTCTTGCTTCTGCATCAGCGTGTTGAGCATTTCCAGCGTCGTGAGGTCGCGCGCCTTGATCGTGGACTCGATGCCGCGCAGGCGGGACATGGAGTAGAGCACGTACAGCCCCAGCAGGAGGGCCAGGATTTCCACGACACCGAAACCGAGCAGGATACGTTGGCCGATGGTCAGTTTCATGCCCGCGATACCTCCGCAAACATCGGGTGAGAGAGGATGGCTGCCGCGCTCAGCAGACGGATTCGGTCCTGCGTCAGTCCCTTCAGATAGGGAGCCGCCGGGCCTGCGGACTCCACCAGCCCGTTGTCGGCGCCCGGAACGATTCGGAGAAGACCTTCCACGGCTCCGACCTTGAAGCCGATCCGCTGACCGGCGCGGAGCAGAAGGACGTAAGCGCGCGTGGACAGCGCTGGGCGCAGCGCCGAGGAGACGGGCGGAGCGTCGCCGGAACTGCCCTGCTGCCGCTCTTCGCCCGCCGCGTCGGCCGGAGGCAGCTGCAGAAGTAGGGCGAGATCGAAGAGCGAACAGATCCGGCCTCGGTAGTTCATGACTCCGAGCAGCTCGGCCGGAGAGCCGGGGACGGGCGTAAAACGCTCGAAGGGAAGCAAGCCGGCGAGGTGGCTCAATTCCAGGCCGAAGCGTTCGCCGTACAAGGTGAAGACGAGGACGGGCAGCGTAGCGGACGTGTCGCTGGGGCGCTCGCGCGGCTTCGCCAGCTCGAGCGCTCGTTGGCGGTAGATGGCTGCCAGATCCTCGGGATTTTGGCGCGCCGCCTCCTGGCTCGCGCGCAGACGCGCCGTCACTTCCTGCCAGTCGATCCGCCGGCCCTTGTCGCTCATGCCCCCTCCAGGATTGCCAGTTGCATGCGCGTCAGCTTGGCTAACTCGGCAGCCGTTATCCCGTCGCCGTCGATGAAGACGTGGTCGGGCCCGAGCCGAGGCAACAGGGCGAGGACATTTCGGAACGAACGGACTGCTTGTTCCGGCTGATGGCTTTTCTGTAACAGCAAGCCGAGGTAGTAATGCCCGAGGACGCAGCGCCGATCCAGATAAACGGCCCGGCGCAGCGCCTGGTCGGCTTCCGCATGCCGTCCCGTCTGCTCCAGAACCATGCCGTGGTAAAGGTGGACCAGCGGACTGAGCTTATCCGTAGCGAGCAGATTCCGGCAGCCGTTCAGTGCCTGCTCCCACGCTCCGCCGTCGGCCAGAGCGCGTACCGCGTCAAGCCCCACAGGACGAACTTCTTCAGCCGACCCCGGCGGAGCAGGCGGCGCTGGTGCGGGCGGAGGGGCCGCGGCCGCGACTACTTTCTTTGCGGCCGACTGTTTCCGTCCGAGTTCC
The DNA here is from genome assembly GCA_038331535.1 of Gemmatales bacterium. GTDB lineage: Bacteria > Planctomycetota > Planctomycetia > Gemmatales > Gemmataceae > JBBQPD01. The sequence continues at coordinate 6,179 of JBBQPD010000092.1, forward strand.
GGGGCAGGAGGGAGAGTGCGGGCCGGAGGCGGCACCCGCGGCGCCTGAGGAGTCGCCTGGAGGGTCGATACCGGAGGCTGGGACCACGAGCTTTGGGTAGGAGCGGTCGGGCCGGTTAATTTCTGATACAACACGGCGCCGACCGCAGCGTTCACGGTCGTGTAAGCCTGAAAGAGCTGCACGTTCGGCTCGGCATGACCGACGAGCAGCCAACCTCCCTCGACCAGGCATTGATGAAAACCGTCGAGGACACGTTGTGTGAGGTCCGGCTTGAAATAGATCAGGACATTGCGGCATAGGATCAGGTCGAACGCGAACAGGTTGTTGAGCAGCGACGGGAAGGGGTGCGTGACCAGGTTGTGGTACTGGAAGGAAACGCCTTCCTGGAAGCGCGGCTGGATGGCCCATCGAGGACCAACCTTCGTGAAACACTCGCGCCGCATTTCCTCGGACGTGGTGCGCAGCGCCCACTCCTCGAAGACCCCAGCGCTGGCCCTGGCCAGGAATTCCCGGTTGATGTCCGTCCCCACGATGCTCACTTCCCAACCGGCAAGCTCGTTCGCCAGATCGCGGCGGAACAGGATGGAGAGCGAATAGGGTTCGGCGCCCGTCGCACAGCCGGCGCTCCAGATGCGCAAGCGGCGCTGCTCGCGCTTGCGCGCGATCAGGTCGGGGAGGACGACGGTTCGTAGGGCTTCAAACAACTCGGCGTGGCGAAAGAAGAAGGTTTCCCCGATGGTCAGGTCTTTGATCAGGTCGTCGAGTTCCGCGGCCCCGCCCGCCGGGTCGCGCAGCAGCGTGAGATACGAAACGCAATCGTTCAGCCCTCGTGCCGCCAGGTGAGGAGCCAGGCAGCGGGCGAGGTCGCCATCCTTATCGGCGTAGTACGACAGGCCGGTCTGGGCGATGACGTACTCCTTGAGGAGCGGAAAGCCCGCGTCCGAAATCAGGGGAGAAGCCGCTGGGGCGGGAACGGGATTCACGACCGTACCTCCTCCAGACTGCGGAGGCGTTCCTGTTCCACGGCCTGGAGTTCGGCCAGGCACTGCCGCTCTTTTTCCAGCAACAAGCGCTCCGAAGACAGCAGGTGGACGACCTGGTCCCCGACCGTGATCTCGCCTTCGAGACAGTCGTTGAAAGAGTCGCCGCCGCGAACGGGTCGGACATCTTCAAGCGTGAGTGACAAAATGCCCTGCACGGATTCCACCAGCAGCGCGAGCCGATCCTCCGGCTGGCGGAGGATGAGGAGCGGCGTGTACAGGCTAGGGATTAACTCGGGCAGATTGAAAAGTCGATCGAGTCGCAAGACGGGAACAGCCGATCCGCCCAGGTTAAGAAACCCCTCAAGCAGAGAAGGCCGGCCCGGCGGTCGCGAGAGCAGAGGCAGGGCGACGACCTCGCGTATCGCCTTCAGCGGCAGAGCGCAGAGACAACCGGACAGTCGGAACGAGAGAAAGAGTCGCCTTGAACGCAGCGGTTCGGCGCTGCTCGCCCTGGCGTCTTGTCGAATAACGGCGCGCTTGGCGGTTCCGACCATGACGAGCGACCTTTCGGGATGAGGAATCGCACGGTTATTAGAACTGTCGGGATATTGTAACATCCCGCCCGGCAAGGGTGAAACAAGAAGTGAAGCGTTTCGCCCAGCGCGCGTGGCAAAACGACGGAAAAATTGTCTGGCTGAGAGCTGATAGCTGTCAGCTATTAGCTCTCAGCAAGAACTTGGCTGAACTCGTGCGATGAAGTTCGAGGTAAGAATTCACTCGGGAAAGCGTGACTATTTGGGAGCAGGTGTAGCCTTCATTTTGCTCACCCACTCGCGCAACATGTCTACCGCCTCGCGGTCCACGAGGTTCGTTGCCAGCGGCGGCATGTGGCCTTGATCTCGCGTCGCGACGCGCTGCAGCAGCACCGAGCGTTCCGGCGCGCCGGGCGCAATCAGGCTGGCGTCTTTGAGTCCGAACGTGTTGTGCAACGGTTTCACGTCGAACAGTTTCATCTTGTCGGCCGTGACGAAGAAATCGACGTTGAACTGCGAATTGCCGCCGCCCGCTTCGACGTGACAGATGGCGCAGTTCGCGTGCAGGTATGAGCGCGCCCGTGCATCCAGCGGCTGGCTCTTGTCGTAGGGATCGACCAGCTTCTTGTATTTTTCCGGCGCTTTCGAGAGCATTGCCGAGACCTTCGCCTCGCGCTGCAGGCGCGTAGACGTTTGCCGATCCAGGTACTCGTCGATCTCCTTGTCCGTCTTGCCCTTCTCTTTCAATGCCTCGCGCTCGTCATTCTTGACCTCGTTGCTCCAGTCGAGACGCAGTAATCCCAGGTGTTCGAGAACGCGCAGCTGTTGGTCTTTCACGCCGCCATAATCGTGGACCTTGTTCATCTGCACGGTGCTGAGGCCGAGGACGAAGTTCGCCGCCCGGCTGTGGCAGACCATGCACTCGGTGCGGCTGGGGTAGTGCCACTTTTGCTTTGCCGCGCCGACCGCGAAGTCGCGATCTGCTCCCTCCTTCGCCACCAGCGTCGCTTCGGTTTGTTCCTCGTTCCACGCATACGTGTAGCCGTACCACTGGCCCTCCTGCTTGGTCAGAAAGCGCGTCTCGACCCAGCGTCGGCTCTCCGCCTTCCCCGGCTCCCGTTCCAGTGCGAACGACTTGACGAGCACCGTCTTTTCGGGGAGGTTCCAGCCGTCCTTCGCCGTCATGTCGATCGTCGGATCGGCGCCGGGCAGGCCGAGCCAGCGTTCTTTGTGCGCGCCGTCGGACCACAGCTGTGCGTTCACCGAATAGGGAATGAGCGCCGGTTCCATGACATGCCCCTTGACGGAGCGAAATAGTCCGCTTTCGCTGAGCGTCTTTGGGAACGCAGGTGGTGCGACATCTTTCGGCGTCGGTTCCAGCCGATAGAGGCCGCCTTCCCCCTTGCCGCGATGGTCGGAGATCAGGATGTCGCCCTCGCGATTCGTGCTGAAACTCGTGATTGCCAGCGTTGTCGTTGCCAGTTCCTTCTGCCAGAGGGTCTTCGTCCCATCGTGCTTGATGGCCCAGACCTTGCCGGTCGAGTAATCGCCGTAGAGATACGCCCCTTGCAGGTCGGGATACTTCGGCCCGTGATAGACGATGCCGCCGGTGAGCGAGCGAAACTCCGAGTGCGGATGCTCGACCGTCGGCTTGACGAACGGCGTCGGCCCCGCCTTGCGTTCGGGATAAAACTCGTGGCTCCCCTCCATCACACTCCAGCCGCCGTTGTCGCCTTTCTTCACGAGATAGGCTTGCTCCCACAAATCCTGGCCATTTTGACCGAGCCAGATGTGGCCGGTCTTTTTATCGACGGTCAAACGCCAGGGATTGCGGAAGCCGTAGGCCCACGTCTCCGGGCAGACGTCCTTCATGCCGACGAACGGATTATCTTTCGGCACCGAGTACGTCTTGCCCGGATCGGGATGGTCCACGTCAATGCGCAGCAATTTGGCGAGCAACGTATCCATGCGCTGGGCGACGATGTTGGTATCCGAGTCGGAGGTGCCGTCGCCGGTCGTGACGTAGAGCATGCCGTCGTTGCCAAAGGCGAGAGCAGCCCCATTGTGGCCGTCCGATACGACCGCAAGAATCTCCTTCGCGGAACTCACGTCGAGCTTGTACGGCGGCTTCGGATCCATGTGAAACCGGGTGACGCGCGTCTTCTTGACCTTGTCGCCGGACACGGTGCCGTTCCAGCCGATGAACACAAGGCCGTTCTTCGTGAACTCGGGGTGAAACTCGATGGAGTAGGCGACGCCATCCTCCCAGGAATACAGCGTCTCCAGTTCGGTCGCGTCGGCGTCATCCTTCATCCGTTGCAGGCGGGTTGGGCCGTAGGACTGCGCTTCGGTAATAAGCAGCAACCGGTCGCTCCCCGGCTGAAGCGTGGCGAAGACGGGAAAATCCTGCTTCAACTTGGGATAGGCGCGGACGACCCGGTAGGGCGGCGGCGGTTCCGGCGAGCCGATGACTTTTGAGGTCGTCAGCGGCACGCGCTTCTCGATACCGAACGGCTTCACGCCTTTCGCGGGGCCGACGAACTTGAGCGAGGCGAAATCCTCGAACAGGTGAAAATCGGGATACGTTTTCGACTTCAGCGGCGCGCAGGTCGAGAGTTCCGGTCCCTCGAAATCGACGGAATAATCGTAACGGCACAGGGCGAATTTCCAGGTCTCTCCCTGCTGCGGTCGGCCGCCAGTACGCAGGAAATCCTTCCAGGGGATGCGCCCCTCGACCGACCAGCCCTCATCCTTGTCGGTCCACTTGTTGAGCGTGCCGCGAAGGTGGACCTTGGCCTCGACGTGGAAGGCGGAATTGTCCTTGAAGCGCCGGGTGCCGCCGGCGCCGCGCCGCGGCAGGAACAGGTCGAAGATGGTCCCGGCGGCGTTGACCTGGAATTCGTAGTACCCCGGCTTATCGTCGGCGGGTTTGAAGAACAGCTCAAAAACGTCGTCTTCCCAGGTGATGCCGTTGTGTTCTTTCTCGAGCGCGAACAGGTCCGTATCCTCCATCTCGGCGAAGAAGTAAAGATAGTCGCGATCCCACAGCAGCTTCGCCTTGGTTGCCGTTTTGGCGGCGCGAGCGTCCTTGCCGAGCCAGGGGAGATAGAACTTGTCGATGACCTGGGCGTGCTTCCACGCCTCCTCGTCGGCCTTGCCGTCGAGGGTGATCGGGCCATCGGTCCAGCGGCACTCAAACTCCGTGGGCGGCGGCGCAAATGCGGGAGGCACAACTTTCGGCGGCTTGTCGCCGCGCACGGCCAGGGCGACCAACGAGACGGCGAGCACGACGATTCCGCCGCTCCAAACGAAACGAGTCCGCGACATGAACACGACTCCATGCGAAGTAGATAGCTCGACGGTATGCAGGCTAATCGGTGCGCGGGCGTTTGGCAAGGACCGGGTTGCGCACGATATGGACAAGCGCGCGGCGCCGGGTTACTCTGGGACTGTCGCCCATGCGAGAGAGGTGGATCATGCAGGTGCATTTGCCGGCCGAAATGGAAGCCTTCGTCAACGGGCTGGTCGAACGCGGCTCTTTCGTGACGACTGACGAGGCCATCCTACACGCTCTATACCTCCTCAGAGATCAGGCCGATCTCGCCGAGATCAAGCGGGAACGTCTCCGCAAGCTGATCGCGCCTGCCGTGGAACAACTTGAGCGCGGCGAGGGGATCGACGGCGAGGTCGTTTTCAGCCGCCTTAACGAGCGGATTCAGCGCGAACTCGGGAAGAAAGTTTCATGAATCGCCTCATCTTCTCCCCACTCGCGAAACAGGATTTGGACGACATTTTCGATAGCATCGCCGTCCACAATCCGCTGGCCGCTGCACGGATGATCCAGCTTCTTGAGCAGACCTGTCGTACTCTCGCCCAACAACCCGGCCTGGGAGCACCGTGTGACGAATTGCGTCCGGGTATGAGATACTTCACGCGCAAGCATTACGTCATCTTGTATCTTGCCTCGAACTCCGCTGTCGAAATCCTTCGCATCGTTCACGGCTCACGCGACCTGTCCCCGCTGTTCAACCCCTGACACATTCACCTGAGATTCCTTGAATGAACCGTTTCCCTGTCAAAGTCATCGTCGTGTCCCTGTTTCTACCGACGTTCGCCACCCCTGCCGACGAGAAGAAGCCGAACGATCGCGCCCCGGTCAAGCTCACCGA
>JBBQPD010000093.1:0-11830 GCA_038331535.1 Gemmatales bacterium
CCGCTTACTTCGTGCGCGGCTCCTGGGACGATGCACTCACGCCGCGCGCTTGCGGGCGGCGGCTTCCGTGAACACGCCCAGCATTTGCCGATAGTGCTGTTCCCACGTCCATTGCGCCGCCGTGCGGCGGGCGGCCTGGCCGCAAGCGTTACGCCGGGCCGGGTCGAGCATTTGCGTCAGACACCAGGCCAGGCGATCGTGGTCGTGCGGGTTGTCGAGAACCAAACCTTCGCGCGGCGGGTGCATCAGCTCACTGGCACCGTTATAACGCGTGGTGATGACCGGCAGGCCGCAGGCCATTGCCTCCAGGACGACGTGCGAGCACGGATCGTAAAAGGTCGGGTGGACGAAGAAATCGCTGGCGAAGTAACAGTTGCGCATGTCGGAACAGTAGCCGATGAAGCGAACCCGGTCCTCGATGCCGAGCTTCCGGGCCAGGCGTTCGTACTCGCCCGTCTTGCGATTGCCCGCGACCAGCAGCCGGAAGTTGGGCTGTCCGGCCAGGCGCTGGACGGCGTGCAGCAACGGCTCCAGCCCCTTCAGACGGTAATTCATGCCCGCGAACAGGGCAACCGTCTTGTCCGGCTCGATGCCCCACGTCTGTCGCCATTCGTGCCGCCGTTTCGGTCGATCGCACTCGTCGAAGCGCCCGGCGTCGGTCGCCAGCCGCACCACGCGCAGGTCTTCCGCCGGCACGCCGTAGTCTTGCTGCATGTGGTCGCGCACCATCTCGCTGATGGCGATCACCAGCGGCGGCTTCGCCCCAAGGTACTGCCGCTTTTCAAGGGCGCAGTAGGAGAGATGGGCCGGGTCGAACAGCTTCAGCACGCGCAGGGCGGCGCGGGTCAAGCGGCTGCGATACTTGAGCAGGTTGTGCCGGGCCGTCGCGACGTGCAGCCCGCCTTGCGGATACAGCACGTCCATGCCCATGATCTTGTCGAAGCCGACCGTCACTTGATGATCGCTCTCGCGTAAAGCTTTGGCACAAGCCCGGCTGAACGACCACGGCCGCATGAACCGGGGGCAGCGCGCGAAGCTCACCGCATGAGTGTGAATTCGTTCCGACAGGGCGGACTCGTCCCAACGGCAGGCGTACAGGTGAACGTCGTGGCCATCTGCCGCCAGGCGGCGCGCCAAGCCCGCGATGTAGGTTTCGCAGCCGCCGCGCGTCGGTAACACGCTCTCGTAACAAAAGGCAATGTTCATCGTCGTTCGTCCCCCGTCCGCCCCGGCCCGACTCAGCTCTGCCCGGTCTTCCCTGTGGGAGAACGGGGCACGGCCTGAAACGATACTGTCCAAACACGATCAACCTTCCCAAACCGTCGCTTTCATTGCCGAGCCGCGACCGTGAGGAAGCGGTTTCGGGCAGCCGGCATCAGCGCTCCCTGACGGTCGCGGCTCGTCAATCGGCTCTCAAATCGGGTCCGGCGCCACCGCGGCCTTGCGGCGGGCGTTATGGCGCCGGTAGCGCCGCCAGCGGAACAACACGTAAGGGCGAATCCAGGCTCCCGCGCCGCGCCCGTCCGGGCCGCGGTACTCGCGCCAGAACAGGAGCCGATCGCCGGCGTCGATGCCGGGCACCTCGGACGAGTACAGCAGCTGGGCGAGGTCTTTCGTCTGCCAGACGCGCCACGTCCAGGGGTGATGCGTCAGGCGGTGCAGGTCGATGAGGAAGACCTTGCCACGCCACTCCGGCACCCGCGCCGTGTCGTCGCGCGCGATGTAGAAGTGGCACAGGTAGAGGTCTTTGTGATAGTGGCGTTTGTCGTGCAGCAGGCGCGTCAGGCGGGCCATCTCGACGATCAAGCCGCGTTTCCAGGTGCGGAACGTCTGCGGATCGAGGCGCGTGGCGGCGAGCGGCACCGCCTCGTGCAGCGGCAACATGCCCGCCAATTCCTCGACGGCGAGCACGCTCTGGAAGCGCCCCCACGGACCGATGTACTCCGCGGCAGCGACCACTTCGGGAACCGGAACGCCTTGCGACCGTGCCCATTCCAGGTGCTCAAGCTCTTCGAAGGCCGGCGACCAGTTGCCGCCAGGCCACAGCGCCGCGAGCAGGCCCCGCCACCATGACAGCCGATAATGCCGCTTCAGATAGACGGACAGTCGTCGTTCGCTCCCCTCCGTCCCCGGTCGGTGCAGAATCCAGCGGCACGTCGAACGGCCCTGTTTGGCGTGAAAGCGGTCGCTGATCTCGACGCCCATGATGCGGTCGGCCCAGTCGTCCCCAGCGAATTCGGCCCAGTCGGCGCGCTCCGACAAACGTCGGTTTCCTCGAAAGAGACGGCTCCACAGTGAGACGCGCGGCGCGGGCGCTCGAGCGGCGGGACGTGCGACGACGGCAACAGGCATGGTTGCGACTCCCTCCGCCGCAGCGACTGCGGGATCTACCCACCCGGTTGCGTGGGCGAATATCGGCTGACGATCCGCCGGCATCTGCTGATCCTCCAACGCAATTGCGGGCAGCGGCGTTTCGGCGAGGGTGTAACCTTCCAGCAGCCAGCGCAGATCGGATGCCGTGGCGCCGCAGGCGCGGAATTCACGTTCCACGGCGGTGAGATTGCGACCGACGAGCGACGGACTTGGTGCGCGCGTGACGAGCAGATCGTCCGCGCCGGTCAGGACTGGCAGGAGGATCCCATCGTCGCTGCGGCGCAGTGTTAGCGGGAAATCGCGGTCCGGCAGGTGGCAACAGGCCTCGTGCAAGCGGCGCAGCAGCCTGCCCACGTCGGAAAGCACGCGCCGACGATTCGTATCGTCCCACGCGCGCGCCACCCAGTCCGCCAGCGCTTCGTCACCGACGACAGCCTCGGTCAGCAGCAGCGAATCGACGCGGCCAAACCGGCCCCGCCGGCAACCCATGGCCAGCACGCGCGGCGCCAGCACGCCGTAGCGCTCCAGGCGCAACAGGAGTGCGGCCTGACGCTCTTCGGGGGAGGGCGTCGGCCGAAGCCGGAACGTGTCCCACAGGGATCGAACGAAGGAGCGCGCACGCCGCCGGACGAGAACCGCATCTCTGCCAGCTCCGAGCGAAACTTCGCGACAGGTCAGGGCTTCGCCCGCTTCCGGCGGGTTCGCGTCAAGAGAGAGCCAGGCGGGACGTGTCGGCTGCAAGCGCTGAAAAGCGGGTGTGACGCACACGGTCCCGCCTTCATGAGGTATCCATTGCTGTCCCGTCGCCGGCGCCCGCAGCTTTTCCCGGACATGGCGGCGACACAGCAAGCGTGCGCTCCGAGCCAGGATGGCACGGGCCAGTGCCCGCGTTTCTTCACGCGTACACTCCCAAAACGCGGCATAGGCACGCAGGCACGCCAGGCGCGCGCCGCGCGTCGCCAGTTCGGCGGGGATCGTCACGTTCAGCGCCGCCAGGTCGCGCGCCCGTGTGTCCAGCGCGACGACTCTGCGCAGGCGCGAACGCTGCCAATCGAGAAAGACGATCTCCAAAGAGTTCGGATCGACGAGGACATGCTTGGCGTACAGGTCGGGATGGTCGAAGGCCGCCTCGTGGACCTTCGCCACGGCCAAGCCGAGGGCGCGGGCCAACTCCACTCGACTGCGCAGATCGCCCTTTTCGGCCAGCAGAATGCGTAGCTCGACCGCGCCAGGAACCTCGTGCAGCAGCAGGAATGCTCTCCCGCGCCGATCTTCACCGGACGCGACCCAGTCCGGCCCGTCGATGCCCGCGCGCGGCAGGGCGCGCAAAACGCTCGCCTCGCGCAGCGACAGGGAGACGAAGCCGAACCCCGCGAAGGCGTTGCCGAGACGAACGGTCCAGGGCACGCGCTCCTCGCGCTTCAGATAGAAGTTGGCGGCGCCGAGCGTCAGGCGCGCCACATGCCGGTTGGGATGGCCGCTGATTATCACGGCTTCTCGATCGAGAAAATCGCCCACGTCGTCCAAGCCGTTTTCCCAGAGCAACTCGCGGTAGTGTGGGTTTACCTCCACAAACGCGGGACGCCGGCGCAGCAGAAAGCCGAACAGCAGGATGCTGCCAAGGATCGCCAGGAATGTGGGAGAGAGCAACATCATGTCCGGATCGTTTGTCCCGAGGTACCAAAAAACGTCAAGCCGCCCGCGCTGGCCGCAATCGCTGGACGGCCGCGAATACCTCGGCGGGCGTCAATTCTTTCATGCACCGATGATGCCCCAGCGGACACACGCGCTGCTGACACGGACCGCACTCCAGTTGTTTCTGCAAGTGCAGCGCGAGCGGGAAATAGGTTTCCGTCCAGGCGATGTGCGTTGGCCCGAAGAGCGTGACGACGGGCCGGCCAAACGCCGCGGCGAAGTGGCGCGGACCGCTGTCGGTCGTCACCAACAGGTCGCAACGGCGTATCAGCGCCTTCGACAAACCCAGGGAAAGCGGCGGCCCACTGGCCGCCGGCGCCGTGTGATCGGCGAGAGAGTGAACCGCTGGGTGCCGCGCCAGGCAGGCGATCTCTCGACTGATGGCACGCTCCGACGGACCGCACAGGACGAGGACGCCGCAGCCGCGCCGCGCCGCCAGGTCGCGCGCCAGCGCGGCGAAATGCTCCGAAGGCCAGTATTTCGCCGCACCGAACGCCGCGCCGGGATTCAGACAAACGATCTCCGAATAGTCGGAGAACCCCGCCGATTCCCAGACACGGCAGGCGTTCGACTCGTCCGCCTCGGTCGTGAACAGCTCCATCCGGCGCGACGGAGCCGGACAGCCGGCGCGCACGGCGAGCAGGTTGTAGGCGTCGAGGGCCGGGCTGGGCGTGTACCGGCCTGCTTCATCGCGAACCGGCGTCAGCGCGTCGGTCAACAAGAACGAGCGCGCGTAGCGGGCGTAACCGATCCGCCGCTTGCAGCCGCCCAGCCGCGCCGCGAGGGCGGAGCGGAACGAGTTCGGGAACAGCACGGCAAGGTCGATGTCGCGCTTCCGCAGGCGCCAGGCGACGCTCGCGAAATGGCGCGGCCCCGCGCCGCCGCCGTCGAGCAGCAGCTCGTCGAACCAGTCTCCCCCTTCAAGGACGCCGGCGACGTAGGACTTGGCGACGCCGGTGATGTGCGCATCGCGGAAGTGGTCCCGCAGCGCGCGCAGCGCCGGCGTCGCCATCACAGCGTCGCCGATCCAACCGGGGAGGAAGACGGCCACGTTCATGTTCGCCCATTTCCTGCATTACTAGCCTGGGTGCCATGCCCACGGCGCTGCGTGGGCATGGCACCCCAAATCGGTAATTCATTTTGGCGAAGCACTTAACTCGGCCAAGCCGCAACGAGTTAGCAACCACACAAAACCAGTCTGGCTGAAAGCTGTTAGCTGATAGCTATTAGCTGTCAGCCAGAACTCGGCTAAACTGCTCCGCATGTTGCGGAGCAGTTCAGAGGTAAGAAACTAAACAGTTACCCATTCATGCCGCCGCCAGTCGCTTGAGTAACTGCGTCGTCGAGAATCCCTGGCGCAACAACGCGAGATGCACCCGGCCGCCATACGACTCGACATACTCGGCACCGACCACGTCCTCGCGCCGATAGTCCGCCCCCTTAACCAGCACGTCGGGACGGACGGCGCGGATCAGCTCCACCGGGGTCGGGTCGTCGAACACCGTCAGGTAATCGACCGCCTCCAGCGCGGCGAGCACGAGAGCGCGGGCCTCCACCGGATTGACCGGACGGCTCGTCCCCTTCAACGAGCGCACGCCGGCGTCGCTGTTGAGGCCGACTACCAGAACGTCGGCCTGGGCGCGCGCCTCTTGCAAATACTGAACGTGCCCGGCGTGCAGCACGTCGAAGCAGCCGTTGGTGAACGCGACCCGATGACCGAGACGGCGGCGCTGTTCCAATTCTTGCAACAACGACCCGCGGACATGGACCTTTTGTGCGATGGTCGCAATTGCCGGCACGGCGCCGGGTCCCGCCCGTAGCAGGTCGTGCAGGACCTCGTCGCGGGTGATGGTGGCGACACCGATCTTTTCGACTTCCAGACCCCCGGCGATGTTGGCCAAGCGGATTGCCGGGTCATAGTCCGCCCCCGCCGCCAGGGCCATGCCCAGCACCGCCATGACCATGTCGCCGGCGCCGGTGATGTCGTAGACCTGGCGCGGCCGCGTCGGGAATACCTGGGACCGCCCGTCGGTGTGAACGAGGGCCATCCCTTCCTTGTCGAGCGTGACGACAGCCGCTTCCAGGTCGAGGCGCTCGCGCAGCTCAGCCGCAGCCGCCAGCGCCTGCGTGTTGTCGGCCAGTACGCGCCCGGTGGCGAGTCCCGCTTCGAGCCGGTTGGGCGTGATCGCCGAGCAGCCGTGATACTTACGATAATCGTGGCCGCGAATCGGGTCGGCGACGACGCGCACGCCGTGCGCCCGCGCCGCGGCGATGACCGACGCCAGCAACGATTGGGTGCAGACGCCCTTGTCGTAGTCGCTGATGAGGACCACGTCGGCCCGCCGCAGCTGCTTCGTCACCGCCCGCACCAGCTCCGCTTCCACTTCGGCCGAGAGCGCGGTCCGGACTTCATAATCGACACGGATCATCTGCTGCGGATGGCGGGCCTGCGCCCTGCCGATGTAGCGCTCCTTGACCGTGCTCGGCCTCGATGGATCGACCAGTACGGATTCGGAGTCGATGCCCTGGTCCAGTAGGATGCGGCGGATGCGCTCTCCATCGGCGTCGTCGCCGACGACGCCGGCGAGCATGACCCTGGCATCGAGCGCGCGCAGCATCGTCGCCACGCTGCTGGCCCCGCCCAGGCGCTCCTCGCGCTTGTCAGCCTGAAGCAAAATGACGGGCGCCTCCTGACTGATGCGCGCGGCGTCGCCCCAGACGTAGCGGTCGAGCATCAGGTCGCCGATCACCAGCACCCGCGGTTGGCCGAGGTTTTGCACCAGGTCGATCAGGTCGTTGCCGTCGCCCGCGGTGCGCATCGTTTCAGTAGACATGGCACTCTCCCGCTCGCGCTACGTCTTCCTCGTTACGCCGCCTTGACCAGCGGCCCCGGCGTCTCGACCGCGAGCCGTTCGGCTACCGCGGCGTGCAGCAGCGGCAGCAGGATCTCGTGATGCCCGGTCAACTCGATGCCGGTGCCGTGGGCCGCGGGCCGTGTCAGGACGTTGACCGTGCTGCGGTAGCGCGATTCCTTGTCCACATTGACGGTGACCAGACCGTCGAGGCAATGGCCGAAGTTGCGCACCACGCTGACCGCCTTGAGCAACACTTCGGGCAGCAACACGGCGCTGCCGAGGTTGAGCCACACGCCTAGTTCCATCGTGGCGACGACGCTGCACAGGATGCGGAAATCGAGCAGCGACGCCTCGCCCAGGGCCGCGCCGGAAACATGCGGGTGCATGTGGACGATGTCGGTGCCGAGCGCGACGTGAACCGTGCAGGGGATGCCGGCGCGATACGCCGACAGCAGAACGCTGGCCTCGGGATTCTGGCAGCGGGTGCCGTCGAGGAAGCGCCCCAGGGCCGCGCCGAGTCCCAGGCCGTCCTGCGCCCCGCCCAGCGCGGCTACCGCAAAGGCGTCGGCCGTCTCGCGGGCCATGCCGAACTGCCCGGAATGCAAGGTCGCCGAGACGTCCTCGCTCGTCTTGCCGGTGAGCGCCAGCTCCAGGTCGTGAATCGCCGCAGCCCCATTCATGGCGACGGCGCCGAGGACGCCCCGGTGAATCCAGTCGATGAGGTACGGCCCGCATCCCGTCTTGATGACATGGCCCCCCATGGCCGCGACAACGGTCTTGCCGTCGGCCTTCGCCCGGCAAAGATGGTCGCGCACCTTGCGCAGCTCGTTCGCCGCCAGTTGCTTCGGCAGCGAGTCGAGCCAGTCGGCGACGCTGGCGCCCGGTCTCACGGGCCGGCCGAGATCCTCGACGAACACCTTGGAGGGGCGCGACGCCAGGTCGTACGTCTTGAGTCCGTGCAGATCGAATGGCTTCATCGGCGGTCCCCCTATCATGCCGCTTGCGGCTTCGCGGTTCACCCCCGCCAAGCCGCAAGCGGCAAAACTCAGTTGGGTGCGACAACGGCTAACAGAGCGCGTTCCAGTTCTTCGCGGCCGGCGCTGACTTCGAGTCGAACGCGCAAGGCCCACAACGGCCGGTCGCCGAGGCGTGCAATGCGGAGTTTAACCAGGTCTTTCTGCGTCGTGACCACCTGACAATCCGGAGGCAGTCCACCGGCCCAGACGCGCAGCCGCTCCACGTCATCGCGGCTGTACGAGTGGTGGTCGGGATAGGTGCGGAAGGCGCACAGGTTGGCGCCGAGGTCGGCCAGGGTGCGGCGAAAGGCGTCGGGGTTGCCGAGGCCGCAGAACGCCGCCACCGGCCCTTGCCGCAGTCCGTCCAGCGGCGCCGTTGTCCGCTCGCTGTTCTTCAACTCGACGGCGCGGTGGCTGCTCTCCGCGAACGGCACGGCGGGCGCCGTCCGGCGCACGCGCTCGCGGATGCGCTCGCGCTCTGCCGGTGCGACCTGATCGCAGCGCGTCAGGACGACGACGCCGGCCCGACGCAGGCCGGACATCGGCTCGCGCAGCAGGCCGCGCGGCAGCAGCCGACCGTAACCCCAGGGGCGGGTCGCGTCAATCAGCACCAGGTCGAGGTCGCGGGCCAGGCGCCGGTGCTGAAAGCCGTCGTCGAGAACCAGGACTTCACTTTCCAGCTCTGCGCAGGCGGTTGCCGCCAGTGTGGCGCGGTCGGCGCCTTGCAGGTGCGGCACGTCGGGCAAGTTCTCTTCCAGCACTAACGCCTCGTCATTGGGACCAGAGCTGGTGCCGTAGCCGCGACTCAGCACGGCGACGCGCAGGTCGCGCTCGCGGTAAAAGCCGGCGACGTATTCGACGCACGGAGTCTTGCCGGTGCCGCCGGCCGTCAGGTTGCCGACGCTGACGACGGGCACTGCCGCCTTCTTCGCCGCGAGCCAACCGCGGTCGAAGAAGAAGTTGCGCAGACGGACGGCGAGGCCGTAGGGAAGCGCGGCGGCCGACAGGAGGACGCGCTGGATCGCCGCGCCGAGGCCGCGTCGTTCGCCGCTGATGACTGCCAGGTAGTGATGGCGGACACCGCCGCTGCGTGAGAGAGCGGTGGCCGGAATGCTGGGTGCGGGCAACGGGGGTCCATCCCCTTCCAGAAAACAGGGCGAGTTTCGCGGCCCGACTCCTTCGGACGACGATCTCGCGATAAATGGCGCAACGCCGGGCGGAGGGAGTTATAGCCCGGCGGCGATTCGTGTGTCAATCGGGATCGGAATCGTGATCACCGCTTGCGGCTTTGCGGAGGCGGCCGCTAAGCCGCAAGCGGTGAGCGCGCGATATCATGACCGAGGGGATACAGGCCTGACATCCAGCAAAAGGGATGTTGCCATGGAAATTCGCTTCTTTATCGATCCGGATGGCGGCCAGCCACACATCTTCGAGCATGGCGTGACGGAAGACGAAGTCCGGCAAGTCTTACTACGGCCAGGGGAGGACCGTCCGGGCGAAGCAGGCAGTCGGGTTGCTCTCGGCCAGACG
The DNA here is from genome assembly GCA_038331535.1 of Gemmatales bacterium. Classification (GTDB taxonomy): domain Bacteria; phylum Planctomycetota; class Planctomycetia; order Gemmatales; family Gemmataceae; genus JBBQPD01. The sequence goes on from JBBQPD010000093.1 coordinate 9,470, forward strand.
GCGGCTGGGCGCTACCTCAAGGCGATCTATTCGCGCGACCCTGGCGCTGATAGTGTGTTTGTGATAACCGCATACGATTTACAGGGTAAGCCGTTGAAAGCATTTCGCCGCCGCCGTCGGGGGAAACGATCATGAAAAAGCGGACGAAGAAGGACAAGCAACTCGGTGCAGTTCCGCAACAGTTCCCTGCCGGATGGGATGAAAAACGGGTCCGCCAGGTTCTGGCACACTACGAGAACCAGACCGAAGATGAAGCAGTGGCCGAAGATGAAGCCGCCTTTGAAAAAGAGGGACAGACGGTGATGATCGTGCCCACGGGCCTGGTCCCAGCGATTCGCCAGCTGATCGATCGTCCTAACGGGTTATGACTGCTCGTTTGAGAACGTGATGTCGCAGTCTGCGACATCACGTTCGGTTCGCGGACACCAATGAAGAACGATCTGCCTCCCTGGCTCTGGCCCCGTGCCGCCTACGTCCACGTCCCTTTCTGCGCCCATCGCTGTGGCTACTGCGACTTCGCCATCGCCACCGGGCAGGACCAGTACATCGAACTGTACGTCGATGCCCTCGCCGCCGAGCTGGCGACGCTGGGCACGCCGCAGCCGGTCCGCACCCTCTTCCTCGGCGGCGGCACGCCGAGCCATCTCCCCGCGGCGCCCCTCGCCCGCTTGCTTTCCGAAGTGTTGCACTGGCTGCCGCCGGAGCCGGGCTACGAGTTCTCCGTCGAGGCCAACCCCGAATCGCTCGACGCCGAGAAAGTGGCCGTCCTCGCGGACCACGGCGTCACGCGCGTCAGCCTCGGAGCGCAATCGTTTCACCCGCACCTGCTGCGCGCCCTGGAGCGGCGCCACGACCCGGACGAGGTGCCGTGCGCCGTCGAACGCGTCCGCCAGCGCCTGGGACAGGTGTCGCTCGACCTGATCTTCGGCGTGCCAGGGCAGACGCCCGCCGAGTGGCGCGACGACCTCGCGCGGGCGCTGGCCCTCGACCCGGACCACGTCTCGACCTACGGCCTGACCTACGAGAAGGGCACTCCGCTTTGGAAGCAGCGGCGGCGCGGCGCCGTCATCGCGCTCGACGAGGACGCGGAGCTGGCGCTCTACCAGGCCGGCATCGACACCCTGGAGGAGGCCGGGTTCGAGCAGTACGAAATCTCGAACTTCGCCCTGCCGGGCCGGCGCTGTCGGCACAACGAGACCTACTGGGCCAACGAGGCGTACTTCGGCTTCGGCATGGGCGCCGCCCGCTATGTTCAGGGGCGGCGCGAGCTGAACACGCGCGACTTAAAAACGTACATCCGCCGCTGCCTCTCCGGCGAAGCACCGACGTTTCAATCCGAGGAGTTGCCGCCCGAAGAACGGGCGCGCGAGACGATGGCCGTGCAGCTGCGGCGCCGCGAAGGCATCGGCCGCGGCCCCTTTCACGTGCAGACTGGCTACGACCTCGATGCGCTCGCCGGGGAAGTCATCGCCCGGCACGTCGAACTGGGACTGCTGGTGGACGACGGTCAACGGGTCTGTTTGACGAGGGCGGGCAAGTATGTCGCCGATGCAGTGATCGAACGGTTGTTGTAAATCGACGGCGATCCAAGAGGTGACGGCACGGGGTCTCGCCGGGACTCGCATACCGGCAAAACCCCGTGCCTTCGGTGGGAGGGGTGGAATGTGTGGAAGAAACTCGAATGTCAGAGGATGGGACTCGCTACCACCTCTGACGTGGAAAGAAGATTGCAATGGCGATGCCAAATCCCGCATCCGCGCGCTGAAATATTGTGTAGCGTCAGAAGTCCTGAACTGATAAGCAATTGAAAGTCAGATATGCCGACTGGTTGTGGCGAGTCAGCACCTGCCGCAATACGCCACCCGCCGCCGCTGCTCTGTTTTGCCACAACACGCTGTGGCATTCTGCGGAAGCTGTTTGATTTTGGGCGGGCCGATGAAGGCCTCTCTTCGGATTCTTCGTTCACACCCTCGGACAAAACCACACAAGCCCGTAGCGCCAGTGAGTGGCCAGTCGTTCCCTCGCTGGCGCTTCGGGCTGGTGTCCGAACGGCGCGCAGGGGTTTGTCTGCTAGCACGATGCGGCCCATTCAATTCGCGGGAGCCTTCAGTATTTCCTGCGCCCGCTCGAGCAAGCGGTGCAGGTCTTCGAGGTTTTCTTCCGACATTCTCGCCAACAGCCGGCCGATGTGGCGCAGGCGCGCGTCCTGATAGTCCTGGTACGCTTGTTGGCCGGCCGGTGTCAGGGCCACGTCGATCTTGCGCTTGTCGCGCGCGTTGATGCGGCAGATGATGAGCGGCTGCGCACGCCCTTCCAGGGAGCGGATGACGCGCGACATCTGCGCCGGCAGCACGCCGAGTG
>JBBQPD010000094.1:0-11775 GCA_038331535.1 Gemmatales bacterium
GGCGTAGCCGACCGTCAGTTCGACGCCCTTCTGCTTGGCCGTCGCTTGATAGCCGATGCCTTCGATCTTGAGGCGCTTCTCGTAGCCCTTCGTCACACCCTGCACCATGTTATTGAGCAGGCTGCGCGTCAGGCCGTGCAGGGCGCGATTCTGCCGCTCGTCGTCGGGCCGGATGACGCGCAGCACCTTGGCCGCGTCGTCGATCTCGACCTTCATGTTGCGATGGTAGCCCTGCTCCAACTTGCCGAGCGGGCCTTCCACAAAAACCTTGCCGCCATCGATCCGCACCTTGACGTTGGCGGGGATGGCGATGGGCTGTTTGCCGATTCGGGACATGGTTGCCTCCCCCTGTTCTGCCGCTTGCGGCTTCGCGGCAGACCCCCGCTAAGCCGCAAGCGACATTTTTTACCACACGGTGCAGAGCAATTCGCCGCCGACGCGCTGGGCGCGGGCCTGGCGGTCGCTCAACACGCCCTTGTTCGTACTGAGGATGCTGATACCCAGTCCGTCCAGTACCGGCCGCAGTTCGGTGGACTTGCGGTACAGTCGGCAGCCGGGCTTGCTGGCCCGCTGGATGTGCCGAATGACGCGCTCGCCTTCCGGACCGTATTTCAGGTAAACGCGCAGGACCGCCTGCGGCTTGCTGAGGTCGTTGTTCTGGGTGAAGACCTTCTGGCCGCCTTCGTCGGCGGCGATGAAACCGACGTGGTAGTCGAGGATGAAGCCTTCGTCCTTCAGCACCTGGGCGACGTTGATTTTGAGGTGGCTGGCCGGCATATCGACGGCGGGTCGCTCGATGGTGTTGGCGTTGCGCACCCGCGTCAGCATGTCCGCTAACGGGTCGGTCATCATGGTCGTAGTCCTCAGCAGGTCCGGTCTTCGCCGGGCGGCGAACGCGCTGACCCGCGGTGTCGTTTACGTTTCGCGAAACGTAAACACGTATTACCAGCTGGCTTTCATCACGCCCGGAATCAGGCCGTCGCTGGCCATGTCGCGGAAGCAGATGCGGCAGATGCCGAATTTGCGATACACCGCCCGCGGCCTGCCGCACAGCTTGCAGCGATTGCGGACGCGAATGCGCTGGCGCGGCGTCATGGCCTTGACCTTGTCGGGGGTCCGCTTGGCCCCCTCAATCTGGGCCATGTACCGCTTGAATTTCACGAACTGCGCTGTGGTTGACATATCAGTCTCGATCGCTCCCGCTAAGCCGCAAGCGGCGAAATTACTCTTCGCGGAACGGCATCCCGAAGGCTCGCAGCAGCTCGCGGGCCTCATCGTCGTTGTCGGTGCTGGTGACGAAGGTCACGTCCATACCCTGCGAGAACGAAATCTTGTCCGGATCGACTTCGGGAAACACGGCCTGCTCCGTCAGGCCCAGGCTATAGTTGCCGTGGCCGTCGAAACTCTTCGGGTTCACCCCGCGAAAGTCGCGAATACGCGGCAGAGCGATGGAGATCAGCCGGTCGAGGAATTCGTACATCCGTTGGCCGCGGAGCGTGACGCGGCAACCGATCTCCTGGTTCTCGCGGAGGCGGAAGCCGCTGACGGCCACCTTCGCCTTGCGAATCTGCGACTTCTGCCCCGTGATCTGGCTCAGCTGCTCGGCGGCTTGCTCCATGCGGTTCTTGTCTTGCAGCGCCTTGCCGACGCCCATGTTGACGCAGATCTTCTGCAACCGCGGCAGGCTCAGGACGTTGGTCCGATTGAGCTTCTTCGCGAGCTGCCCCGTGATCTCTTTGTTGAACCGCTCTTGCAACCGAGCTGCCATGGCTCTTTTCGCTTTCCGTTCTCAAGGGACAATAATCCCGGCCGATCTCGTCTCGATTCGCCGCTTGCGGCTTAGCGGTTGACTCCCGCGAAGCCGCAAGCGGCAAATCACCCCTTCTTCGCGTAGACCTTATTCGCTTTCGCGATGATGCCGAGGCCGGTGCCGCATTTCTTGCAGAAGCGTTCCTTCCGGCCGTCGTCCGCATAGCGCTTCCCGATGCGGACGCCGTGTTTGCAAGCCGGGCAATACAGCAGCACGTTCGAGGCGGCGACGGGCATCTCCTTGGAGAGCCGGCCGCCCTGCGGGTTGCGCCGACTGGCCCGCGCCTTCACGTGCTTGTACACGCGGTTGACGCCTTCGACGACGACCTTGTTCGTTTCGGTCACGACGCGCAGCACCTTGCGGGCGCGGCCCTTTTCGGCGTCGTCGCCGCAGATCACTTCGACGAGGTCGTCTTTACGAACGTGCATGACAATCCTGCGCTTTCCGACTCGCGAAACGTAAACAGAAATCACACCACCTCGGCGGCCAGGTTCACAATGCGAACGAATCCGCTCTCGCGCAGCTCGCGGGCGACCGCGCCGAAGACGCGCGTGCCGCGCGGGTTTTCCTCGGCGTCGATCAGCACCATCGCGTTGCGGTCGAAGCGGACATAGCTGCCGTCGCCGCGGCGCGTCGGATGCTTCACGCGAACGACGACGCCCTTGACCACCTCGCCCGGTTTCACGTCGCCGCCGGGGATCGCCTTCTTGACGCTGGCGACGATGACGTCGCCGAGGCCGGCGTAACGCCGCCGGGTGCCGCCCAGCACCTTGATACACATACACTCTTTCGCGCCGGTGTTGTCGGCCACGTCGAGGTAGGAATACATCTGAATCATGACGTCATCCGATCCTGTTCATGCTTCGCGTTTCGCGCGGCTACTTCGGCATCTCGACGGTCGGCGCGGCCGGGTGCCCATGCGGGGCCGACAGCGGCGCCTTGGTGACGATGCGCACCAGCCGCCAGTTCTTCGTCTTCGACAACGGCCGCGTCTCCATGATCTCGACGGTGTCGCCCGTGTGCGACTCGTTCTTCTCGTCGTGGACCTTGCAGATCGTCCGCCGCTTGATGTACTTGCTGTAGCGGGGATGCTTGACCAGGCGGGGAATCTCCACGCGCCGAGTCTTGTTCATCTTGTCGCTGGTGACGACGCCGACTTCGGTCCGCCGCGTCGCACGTTCGATTTTTTTCGCAACCGCTGTCTCTGGCATGGTTCGTTACGCCCCTGGTCCGGCCGGCTTCTTGGCCGCGGCAATTTCCCGCTCGCGTTGGATGGTCTTGATGCGGGACACGTCCCGCCGGGCTTTAAGCATCTCGCTCGGCGTCTCCAACCGCTCGGTCGCGGACTGGAAGCGCAGGTGAAACAGGTTCTTGACCGTCTCCTTGAGCTGGAGACCCAGCTGTTCGTCGGTCATCGCCCGCATTTCGGCCGATTTCATGGTCGATCAACCTCTACCGACAACCTGCCGCTTGCGGCTTAGCGGGGAAAACCGCTAAGCCGCAAGCGGCATTCATTACCCCACGTTCGGACGGCGCATCAGCAGCCTGCATCGGAACGGCATCTTGTAAGCGACGCGAGCCAACGCGTCACGCGCCGCCGTCTCGGGCAGGCCGCCGATCTCGAACAGGACCATGCCCGGCTTGATGACCGCGGCCCAGAACTCCGGCTCGCCCTTGCCCTTACCCATGCGGGTTTCGGCGGGAATCGCGGTCACCGACTTGTGCGGGAACACGCGAATAAAGAGCCGGCCTTCGCCGCGCACCGAGTGGGTGGCCGTGATACGCCCGGCCTCAATCGCCTCGGCGCTCAGCCAGCCGCCCTCGACCGCTTGCAGGCCGAAGTCGCCGTAGCTGACGGTGTTGCCGCGGGTGGCGTTACCCTTTACGACGCCCCGCTGGCTTTTTCGGAACTTGACGCGCCTGGGCATTAGCGGCATCGGAATCCTCCTCGGGGTTCAAGAAGTCCCCGTTATTAATCCACACCTTGACGCCGATGTTACCCTGAGCGGTCTTCGACTCGGCGAACCCGTATTCGACCCTTGCCCGCAGCGTTGACAGCGGAATGCTGCCGGTCATCGACTTCTCATTGCGGGCCATTTCCGACCCGCCCAACCTGCCTGCCATCTGCACGCGAATGCCCTTGGCGCCAGCGTTCATCGTCTCTTCGAGCGCCTTCTTCATCACCCGGCGGAAACCCTGCCGCTTGGCCAGCTCGTCGGCGACCCGGTACGCGACCAGCTGGGCGTCGATCTCCGGACGGTTGACCTCGATCGTCTTGACCTCGATGACCCGGTGGCACATGTTCTGGAGATCGTTCGTCAGCTTGTCCACCTCGGCGCCCTTCTTGCCGATGATTACGCCGACGCGGGCGGAGTGGACGAACACCGTGACTTTCTCGCGCGTCCGCTGGATGCGAATCTTCGCGATGCCGGCCCCCGCATAGCGGGACTTGATGAACTTCCGAATCTTGAAGTCCTCAAGGAGCAGTTCGGAAAAGTCCGCCTTGCTGGCGTACCAGCTGCTCTGCCAGTCGATGAAAATTCCGGTGCGGAAGCCCGTGGGCCGAACTTTCTGACCCATATCACGTCCCTCGACATCCCCGTTTTCGTCTCACGAAACGACGGGGATGTTAGTTTCTATTCGTCGGACAGCGTCACGTGGATATGCGCGTAACGGCGTTTGATCGGATACGCGGTGCCGCGGGCGCGCGGCTGAATCCGCTTCATGATCGGGCCGCCGTCCACGCGCGACTCCGACACCGCCAGGTTCTCGATGTCCTGGGCGCCGCGATCCTCGGCGTTGCCGACGGCGCTCTTCAGCACCTGCTCCAGCAGGCGGGCGCTCTTGTTCGGCAGGAACTTGAGCAGCTCAATCGCCTCTTCCACCTGCCGGCCGCGGATCAGGGCCGCGAACGGCCTGATCTTACGCGGGGACATGTCGGCGTAACGGTGGATCGCCTTGTAAAACATCGCATACCTCTCATATAGCCCCCGGTCTTCCGGGGGGAACGAAGCACCCCCGGAAGACCGGGGGCTATATGACTACTTCTTGCCCTTGCCGCCGCTATGACCCTTGAACGTCCGGGTCGGAGAGAACTCGCCCAGCTTGTGGCCGATCATGTCTTCGGTGATGTACACCTTGATGAACGTGCGGCCGTTGTGGACCAGGAACGTAAAGGCGATGAATTCCGGGATGACGGTGCAGTCGCGCGACCACGTCTTGATCGGCTCACGGGCGCCGGAGCGCGGAGCGCGCTCGACTTTCGCCATGAGCTTCTCATCGACATACGGGCCTTTTTTCAGCGAACGGCTCATCGCGACTCACTCCCTACGATTCGGCGGAAGCTGGAATTATAGGACCGCCCGAACGATCGTCCACAAAAAACGTCTCGATTTGCCGCTTGCGGCTTGGCGGCGCAGGACCGCTAAGCTGCAAGCGGCAACCACCCGCTATTTCTGTGTGTAATGCGGGCCGGGGCGACGGCGGCGCACGATGGCCGAGTTCGACGGCTTCCGCTTCTTCCTCGTCTTGCCACCCTTCGCCAACACGCCGGTCGGGCTGCACGGATGGCGGCCGCCCGCGGTACGGCCTTCACCGCCGCCCATCGGATGGCTGACCGGGTTCATCGACGTGCCGCGGTTATGCGGCTTGCGGTCCATGTGGCGCTTACGGCCGGCCTTGCCGAGGCTCACGTTCATGTGATCGGAATTGCCGATCATGCCGATGGTCGCCCGGCATTCGGACGACACGCGCCGCACTTCACCGGAGGGCAGCGTCACCTGGGCCCACTTGCCTTCGCGAGCGGACAGGGTGGCGTGGGTACCGGCGCTACGGCACACCTGGCCGCCGCGACCCGGTTGCAGTTCCAGGTTGTGGATCGTCATGCCGAGCGGAATGCTCTTCAGCGGGAGGCAGTTGCCGACGCGCGGCTCCGCCTTCTCACCGCTCATGAGCTTGTCGTCTTTCTTCAAACCTTCCGGCGACAGGATGTACGTCTTCTCGCCGTCTTCGTACAGCAGCAGCGCGATGCGGGCGGAGCGGTTGGGATCGTACTCGACCGACACGACCGTCGCGGCGACGCCGTCCTTGCGGCGCTTAAAGTCGATCATGCGATACATGCGCTTGTTGCCGCCGGAGCGGAAGCGCGTGGTGACGATGCCCTGGTTATTGCGGCCGCCGGTCTTCTTGTGGCGCTTGAGCAGCGACTTTTCCGGCTTCTTCTTGCGGTCCGTGATTTCGGCGAAATCGCTGACCGACCCGCCGCGCCGGCCCGGCGTTACCGGCTTGTATTCGCGAATGCCCATGATTCACTCCTGCCTTTCCGCTTGCGGCTTAGCGGTCGTTGCCGCTAAGCCGCAAGCGGCAATCATCCATCTCAGAAGAACTCGATCGGCGGACTATTCTCATGTAGCGTGATGATCGCCTTTTTCCAGTTCGCCAGCCTGCCGAAGCGGAAACGATAGCGGCGCTGCTTGCCCAGGCGATTCTGCGTCCGCACTTTCTCGACGCGGACTTCCGGGAACAGTTCCGTGACCGCGGCCCGAATCTGCTCCTTGGTCGCCCAGAGGTTGACCTCGAACGGATAGGCGCGCCGATGCTGCGACTGATGCGTGCCCTTTTCCGTCACCAGCGGCCGCAGCAGCACCTGGTGCGCTTCGAGCTTCGGCCCGCGGTTCGGGTTTACGTGATGCGGATTCGGCATGACCCTTCCTCCGGAAGGATGAAGGATGAAGGATGAAGGATGAATCAGAAACCGTTCTGATTCATCCTTCATCCTTCATCCTTCATCCTTTTCTTCGCAACTCTTCCAGCGCCGCCTTCGTCAGCAGCAGGCGCTTCTGCTTCAGCACCGTGTAGGCGTTGAACTGCGCCACCGGCAGCATCTCGACGCCCGCGATGTTCCGCGCCGACCGATACAGCTTTTCGTCGTGTGTGGGCTTCTTTTCGGCGTCGAAACTGTTGGTGCCGATGAGCAACGTGATGTCTTTCAGCTTGAGCGCTTTGAGGAGCGTGGCGATCGCTTTCGTCTTGATTTCGGTGACCGCGAGGTCGTCGATGACGAGCGCTTCGTTGTCCTGGAACTTGCTGAGGATGGCCATGCGGGTGGCGGCCCGGACCATCTTCTTCGGCATGTTGTACGAGTAGTCGCGCGGCTTCGGGCCTTTGGCAGTACCGCCGCCGCGACGCTTGTTGGTGCGGCGCGTGCCGACGCGGGCGTTGCCGGTGCCCTTCTGGCGGAACAACTTTTTCGTGCTGCCGGCCACTTCGCCGCGGCGCAACGTCGAATGCGTACCGGTGCGTTGATTGCACAGGTACTGCAAGATCACATCGTGCAGCAGTTGCCGATTGATCTCACCGCCGAACTCGGCCGGATCGACCTCGACCGTGCCGACGGCATCACCCTGGCGGTTGACGACGTTCACCTTGAGCATGACAGCACCGCCCTTTGCGCCGCACTTCGTAGACAAAAAAAACTCGGCCGCTCGCGGCAGCGACAGCGTCGCCATCACAAGGGGCAGAGGTTGGCTGCTATACTAGCCCACACGGAGAAATCGGACAGGGGAGTATCGAAAGGATGAAGGATGAAGGATGAAGGATGAACCAAAACGGTTCATCCTTCATCCTTCATCCTTCATCCTTTTGACTGCTATCCGGCCTGCGCGGACAGGACGCGGATTTTGATATCCACGCCCGGCGGCAGGCTGAGGCCCTTGTTCAGTGCCTCGATCGTTTTTCCCGTCGGTTGCAGGATGTCGATCAGCCGCTTGTGCGTGCGGATCTCGAACTGCTCGCGCGACTTCTTGTCGATATGGGGACTGCGGAGAACGGTATACCGTTCGACCCGCGTCGGCAGCGGAATCGGCCCGGTGACGTCCGCGCCGGTCTTCTTCGCCGTATCGACAATCTCGGCGGCGGTGCGATCGAGGACTTCGTGATCGTACGCTTCCATCCGGATCCGAATTCGTTCGCCCATGCCCGCCACTGGATTCTCCCCGCGTATTTACGCCGTCTTCGTGTAGGAAAGTATAAGGCTAGTAAGCGCTCCGGCGAGTGTCAAGGGACGAATCGACGCGAATTCCATTCGCATTAACGAGCCGCGACACCCTCACGATCCTCAAACGTGCGGCGCTCGGCATACAACCAGCGCAACCAATTCGCCACACCGAGCACCGTTCCCGTCCGGTCCAGTACCCTCGCAAGGTTCTCTTCCTCCGCGGTAAACGGACGCACGGCACGATAGGCCGCCAGCCCGACGCACCACGCTTCGTCATCGTCCTGAACGAGGCTACCTAGTAGACGCGCGAGGTCGGTGGCGACGTGATCGAGCTTGACGGACCCGTAGTCGATCAAGCCGGTCAGTCGGTCGTCCTCGAAAAGCAGATGATCGTGCCAAACATCGCACAAACAGGGTTGCATCTGCCATTCTACTGTCGTCCAGGGCAGCAGCCACGCCGGCACGGAACCGAGCCACCGGGCAAGCCCGTCCGCCGTCCGTCCAATTAGCGGATAAAGCGGATCGCTTTCGGAGACGACCGCACGGGGATTCCAGCCCTTATCGAGGAGATCCTGCCATCGTCGCAATCCGTCGAGCCGCCGTCCGACCGCGGGGCAAGGTCCGACCGGGTCGCGACCGCGACTCCAAACTTGATGCAGCTGAGCGAGGGACGTGCAGGCGGATTCGAGGCGAGCGCGGGATGGGTGGTCGCGATAGTCGGCGCGACCGGGAAGCCACTCGGTCAACTCCCACCAGCGGCCGTGATGCTCGACGCGCGAGGACTCCTCCACGGTCATTTCAATTATCGGCACGAACTGCAAACCTGCCGCGCGTGCCTGGATCATCAGATGGTGAATGTGGTCGAGACGGACGGGAAACGAGTCGTCGGGCGGCCAGGCGCGGAGACAACGACCAGCGACTCGCCAGAGCGTGGCGCCGCTGAAGCCGCCGTGGTTGCCCATCGCGATGAGGTCGCCACTGGAGGAGACGGGATAGCGGCGAAGCACTTCCAAAGCGGCACGGTCCAGAGCGTTGGGGGGCATGAAGAAGGGTCCGGCTTGTTACGAAGCAGGATCACTCTGGATCGGCCTATAACACATCCCGATTATCCCTTGCAGGGAAGGAACACGACGATCTGGTTCCGAATCTCGTCCTCCGGCATGTACTCCGCGATAAGCAGGATGTCGTCGATGGCCGAGCCGATGGACTGCTCGTTGGTGGTGGCGATCAAGCCGGGCAACGGCTCTCCCGCCGCAAGCCGCTGGTAGGCGAAACCGATCATCGTGTTGCGGTCGTTGGTTATGAGGACGCGGTTCTCGGCCGCGGCCCAAGCCAAAACTTCGGGATCGGACGTGCCTGCGGACAGGGCATCCTGGGCACGCAACAAGTCAATCTCCGTCAAGCGGCGGCGCAGGCCGCGGATGATCTCGCCGTGGACATCGGCGTCACTTGCCAGTCGGCGCATCGGCTTACTCCCCGGCAAGCCGGCGCGCCAAAAGCTCTTCGCGCGAGACGCGCGGTCTCTCGGCCTCGATCTTTGCCCTCAGGGACTCGGCTTCCCCGGCCCGCCTCGTCAAATAGGCTCGCACTTCGTCGCGGTGGCGGAGGTAGTAGGAAAGAACGGCGTGGACATCGGCCAGCACCAAAGTGTCGTAGGCCCGGACCATGTCTTCCGGTGTCATGCCGTTCTCGTATTGGTCGATGATGAGGTCGAGGCTGATGCGCGTCTTGCCGACGCGGACGACGCCCCCTTCCTCCACCCGAAGCGGAGGAACGTCGGCGTGCAGCGGGAGTCCGGTTACATGGTTTGTCATCGTTCCCACACCGTCTCTTGTTGCGGATCGTCAAACCAGACCGTGAGTGTGTTGCTCGTTTTGTCAAAGCAGACTCTCACTTTGTCCATCGGTCTTATCCTTCCTTCAGACTACCGCATTCGGGTAGGTCGTGGGGAGTCAAATTCCAGGAGAAAGTCCATTTTCTTGGAAGCTCCGCCAGGGAGCCAGACGGTGTGCCGGGCTGGCGGACATGCTTGGTCATCGCCGTAGGGTCTTGAATTGCATGGACTTCGGCTCAAGAGTATGTCCGCCAAGCGTGGCGGACATACTCGAAACGTGGCGGACATGATCCAGAACGGCGTCACGGCTTTCCGTCGCCAGCGCGGTCTTTCGCCGTAACACGAATCGCCAAAATTGGTCTGTTTTGTAACACGAATCCGCGCTGGACATGCGCCAAATCTAGGTTTGGTGAAGATTCGTGTTAAAATCCGCCTTCTCTCCGCCTGCGTAACACGTAACACGAATCGGACCTGCGCGAAGCCGCCAGCGGTAACTCGATCACCGTTGCGCCGTCGCCGTCTCCTCCTCTTTCACGTCCGGCACGACATGCACCACCGAGCGCACCTTGTCGAGCAGCGGCTTCGGATAGACGCCGGCGAACACCGTCACGATGGCGTATCGTACCCATGCAGCACCAGCCAACCACCGACTGTGACTCCGAACACATCCTGCGCCGTCCGACCAGGCCCACGCAAAGCCGTGGGCCTGGCAACCGGCGCAACGCCTCGCGTGCTTCCTCCACTAATTCGCGGGCTTCGGCCGCGTCGGCACATCCGCCACCCAACAGATGGCGGGAGCCCAAGGTGTTCCCGCCAGACTGTTGAACAGTCGCAGGTCCGCCGTTACCATCCGCCCGCTCCGTTGGATGGCGAGAGCGAGATACAAGCAATCGTAAACCGTCCGTTGAGTCTTATCGGCCAAGTCGAAGGCGGACGGCAGCAAAGGGAATTCCGGGTGTCGGGTCAACGGTAGCGCGGGAAGTTGGCCAAGGATCAGATCGGCATCCGCGCGCGTGATCTCCGCACGCCTCACCTTTTTCCAAAGGATATTGGCAATTTCCACATCGAATAACGCTGGGACATGTAGTTCGTCCGGGCCCGAACGCCACCGGCGCGCCTCCGCGGCAAGTAGTTCCGGCACGAACCACTTCAGGCCGACGCTGGCATCAACAATGATGGCGCTCAACGGTCTCGATCCTCACGCAGGAGGTCCGCACTGTCGCTGAAGGATTGGCCTGAAGCCGCCAAGCGCTGGTAAAGTTCATCTACCGAAGCCCAGGCATCAGGAAGTTGGCGGCGGACGGCTTCCGCCAAGATCGCTTTGGCCTCCTGCGCAGGCGTGATCCCATGGCGCAGGGCGCGCTCTTTCAGCCGGGAGAGAACGAGGTCGTCCACATCGGCAAGCACTAACTCCGCCATGCAGCGCTCCTTTCACACCCAAACGTCTCCTAACGAATGTAACCCATTCAGAAGTCGTGAACCAGATCGCACTGTCAGGTCGTCAGCCCTGCACGTCCCCAATCACCTCCGGGTACCTCCGGGAGGGCTCGTCTACCAGTTAACGGGGTGTCCCTATTCTGTCATTCTCTCGCTCTCATAACATCTGTACTTCGACCGGCACCTTCGTCCCCTGTTCTTGTTGCTTGCGCGAAAGGTAGCTGAGCCGCTCGAAGCCGATCACGCGACCTCCGCGATACTTCATGAGAACGGTATCGGCGCCAATCTCTTCGCAGACCGTCTCTTGTTGGGGATCGTCGATCCAAACCGTGAGTGTGTTGCCCGTTCGGTCAAAGTTCACTCTCACTTTGTCCACAGGTCTTGTCCTTCCTTCAGATTACCGCACTCAGGTAAGTTGTGGGGAGTCAAATTCCTGGAAAAAAACTGATTGTTGAGAAACTCCGCCAGAGAGTCAGACGGTGTGGCGGACTGGCGGACATGCGTGGCGATCGCCGCAGGATCATGAACAACATGGACTTGCGTTGACAAGCATGTCCGCCAAGTGTGGCGTACATGGGCGAAAACTGGCAGCGCACCCAGGGCAAGAACGGCTTCGCCTGGGACACGCACTGGAACAACTTCTCCGCCCACAAGGAAGACCTGGTGCCGCCCTACGACCGCGCCTTCGACGCCCTGATG
>JBBQPD010000095.1:0-11760 GCA_038331535.1 Gemmatales bacterium
CAATGCGATACTCAGCTGATCTCCAATACACTCACGGCAGCCATCCCATGCTGACGCTGGCCAAATACTCGTTCGGCGTCGGCGACCGGTTCGCGCACCAGGCCAAGGCGCAGTTACGCGCCTGCATGCTGGCCGCCGAGCAGGGCGCCGACGTTGTCCCCGTCTGGAACAAGTCTTACCGCGAACACACGACCGTCGGCTCGGAACCGGCCAGCGTGCGCGCCGCGGCCGATGCCGCGGTGCGCGAGCTGGGTTGGAAAAAGCCCTATCACGTCGATGCCGACCACATCCGGCTCGAAACCGTGAGCGGGTTCATCGCCTCGTCGGATTTCTACACGCTCGACGTCGCCGACGCGATCGGCCAGGCCGCCGAGCCGGCCACGGTAAAGGCATTTGCCGACCGCCATCCCGAGTTCGTCGGCCGGCTGGAAATAGCGGGCATCGACAAGCCATTCCAGACGACGCGGGCCGACGTGGAGCGGATCGCCGGGAAATACCTGTACGCGGTTCACGAGGCCGGCAAGATTTATCGGTTCATCACGGAGCTTAAAGGCGAAGAATTCATCACCGAGGTCTCGATGGACGAGACCGACAGCCCGCAGACGCCGCCGGAATTGCTGGTGATCCTGGCCGCCCTCGCCGACGAGAAAATCCCGGTGCAGACGATCGCGCCGAAGTTTACCGGGCGCTTCAACAAGGGCGTGGACTACGTCGGCGACATCGTCCAGTTCGAGAAGGAGTTTGCGGACGATCTCGCCGTCATCGCTTTCGCCATCCGCAAGTACGGGATGCCGACGAACCTCAAGCTCAGCGTTCACTCCGGCAGCGACAAGTTTTCGCTGTACGCGCCGATCCGCCGTGCCCTGGCGCGCACGGGCGCTGGACTGCACATCAAGACGGCCGGGACCACCTGGCTGGAAGAAGTGATCGGCCTCGCCGAGGCTGGCGGTGAGGGCCTCGACCTGGCCAAGACGATTTACGAGAAAGCCCTGGAGAAACGCGACACACTATGCGCACCCTACGCCGCGGTGATCGACATCGACGCAGCCAGGTTGCCCGCCGCGGACGTGGTGCGGCGCTGGTCCTCCGAGCAATTCGTGTCCGCGCTGCGTCACGACCCCAGTTGTGCCGCGTTCAACCCGCATCTGCGCCAGCTGATCCATGTCGGCTACAAGATTGCGGCACAACTGGGCGAACGCTATCTCAAAATGCTCGATGCGTGTGAGCCGACGATTTCCAAGAACGTGACCGGGAATCTTTACGAGCGGCACTTGAAGCCGTTGTTCGTAGGCGCCCGGTGATTCCCGAAGTAAGGAATGCCGGGTACTGTACCCGAATCACGAGGGCACGACGATGCCGCCCGCTTCCAACCATTCTCGTGCCCCCTTCGCCAAGAGCAACGCGGCCAGTCGTTTCCCCAGCTCCTCGGAGTCGTTGGCTGGTCCCGCCACCTCGTCCGCGACGCGGTTCGTCCCGTCCGGCGGCAACACGGCGCCGCGCATCCGAAGCGTATCGCCGACAACGATTGCCGCGGCGCCGATCGGTACTTGACAGCCGCCGCCGAGCGCACGCAGGAGCGAGCGCTCGGCCAGCACGGCCCGATGCGTATCCGGATCGGAAAGCTCCGTCAGCAGGCTGAGCGTCTCAGCGTCATCGGCACGGCACTCAAGGCCGAGCGCCCCCTGGCCAACTGCCGGCAGCATCCAGGATGGGTCGAGAATCTCCGTCAGGTAATCCGTGTAGCCCAGCCGAACCAGGCCCGCCTCGGCGAGCAGGGTCGCGTCGAGACCCTCTTCCGTAAGCTTTTGCAGTCTGGTGCCGACGTTGCCGCGAATGTTGACCAACTGCAGATCGGCGCGCCGGTTCAGCACTTGCGCCCGCCGCCGCACGCTGCTCGTGGCCACGACAGCGCCCGGCGGCAGGGCGGCGAACGAGGCGTGTCGGCGCGAAACGAACACGTCGCCGGTCGGTCCGCGCGGCGGCACGGCGGCCAGGGTCAGCCCTTCGACGTGCGTCGTCGGCAAGTCTTTGAGACTGTGGACGGCCACATCCGCCGTGCCCGCCAGCAGAGCGAACTGAATCTCCTTGGTGAACAGGCCGTCGCCGCCGATCTGCGATAGGGCGCGGTCGCGGACCATGTCGCCGACCGTTTCGATCAGGACCAGCTCGACCGGGCGCGGGGCGGCCAATGGGCGCAGCCGGTCGGCGACATGATTCGCCTGCCAGAGGGCCAGCGGGCTGCCGCGCGTGCCGATGCGGAGGGGAGAGGTCATGGGGTCGCTGCGCCTTGTCGTCGGAGGTGTTGTCGGAGCGTTTCCGCCGTTTCAGCCCGCGAGATCGGACCTGTCTCCAGCCGGCTTTTCTCCGCGGCGTCGCGCTCGGCCCGGTCCAGCGCCAGCCACACCGGCTTGAGCGTGTCGGGATCATCCTGCGAGCGCGGGAACAGGTGCCAGTGCGGATGCGGCACTTGATTACCCAGGAGTTCATAGTTCAGCTTGTGCGGCCGAAAACACGTTGAGATAGCTGCGGCCAGTACGCACATCTCTTCAAGATAAGCCTGCCGCTCCATGTCCGCCAGCCCGATCAATTCCCGGCAGTGCGTCCGCGCCACCAGGACACAATAACCGTAATAAAACTGCCACGGTCCCAACAGGGCGACGCTGTGCGGGAACTGCCAGACGACGTCGGAGGCTGGCAGGCGCTCCAGGGCCGCCAGTTTCTGACAGAGAGGGCATTCGGCCGGTTCCACAGAATGGTCCTCTCAGAAAATAGATCTGGCGCTTCATCACACGTTCGACGCAGCGACTTTAGCGGCAACCTCCGCGTCGCCAATTACCTGCCTTGATCTGTGTTCATCTGTGTTTATCTGTGGCTCATTTTTCCGTTCGTAGCCGTAGCGGCGAATCACTTCGCCCCAGAGGCGCGTGATCTTTTCCTGCAACGTCGGGTCGAGCGGCTTGTACCGATTCGTCTGATAGTCGGCGTGTTCGGCGAGATACTTTTCGATCTTCGGCCGGACATTCTCGAAGCCGCCCAGGTCCAGCTGCGCGTAGAGTCGGCGCAGATGCCCGACCGGGTCACGGATTAAATCCTCGTAGCGCACCTCGAAAAAACGATCCGAACGAATCTGTTTCTTCCCCTCCTCCAACCGGCCGTACAGGTGTGTGAAGGTCTCGAAGACGTACTCGTCCACTCCCTTGTTATTCGGCTTCTGCAGTCCGTGTTTCGCATAAAGCGTCTTCCACAAGTTCACCGTTGAAGGGAAGACGACATACGGGTCGCGCACGA
Source organism: Gemmatales bacterium (assembly GCA_038331535.1). Classification (GTDB taxonomy): domain Bacteria; phylum Planctomycetota; class Planctomycetia; order Gemmatales; family Gemmataceae; genus JBBQPD01. Next base: position 3,289 of record JBBQPD010000095.1, read on the forward strand.
TATGGACGAAGCGGGCGTCCGGGAACATTTCCAGCAGCACGGGGATACGACAACTGTGCGTCGGCGACTTGAGGATTAGCCGGCGCGGATCCTTGAAGGTCAGCTGGCACAGAAAGCGTTGGAAGATGCGCTTCCACCGAGCGCGCTGGACGGGCGGCAGTCCCTCCACGTCGAAGGCGTCCTGGTCTTGCGGCGGGCGGTTGGGAAAGGCGATGGTCAGGTACGGCGATGGGGCGCCGAGCATGCACAGCGCGAATTCGTCCTCCTGCGGCTTCTCCCAGCCGGCCGCCATGTTGTCCATCGGCCGGCGTGTCGGGACCATGAACCACAAGAGCCGCGTGACGAAGCGCTCGGTGAGCAAGAAATGATCGGGACAGAGGCACTGGTAGTAGTTGGGGCAGTTGTGCCGGTCGTCGAGGATCAGCAGCTCGTGCATCAACGTCGTCCCGGTTCGCCAGTGGCCGATGATGAACAGCGGGGCGGCGCGGATTGGCGTCCGGTCGATCTTGTCGCCGTACCAGGCTTGCACGATCAGTCGTAACAGGCTGTTAATCGTACTCACGCACGTGACCACAAAGGCGATGTAAAGGTACGCCAGGTGGACGGCGCAGCGGTTCCGAATCATGAGGCGCAACCAGGCGAGAAGGTCGCAACCCTGCCACATGCGCGGCGTCCATTCGCGAGCAGGGGTCGCCTTGGCGGAAGGGAGAGCGGAGGTCATGAAGTCGGTTCCTGGGACCAGCCGGGCCGCGGAGGTATTCTGTCAATTTCACGTCGCAATGCCCACTCGTAACGTGCGTAGCGGCTCTCGAAAATCGCGGCGCGAAAATGCTCTTGACAAAATTGGCCTTGCCTTTTTCGACGGCAAATTGTAGAAGATATTTGAGCGCGAAAATGTGTGAGAAAGGATGCTCACGGAGTTACCACCCTTGATTGGGTAAGGATACCCCGCAACACCTCCAACTCAACACCTTTTCAACACCACGCTCAATCGCCGCTTCCTCCACGGGGCAAACAGTTTGCACGCCCGGTTGCGAAACGGCAACCACCCGGAAAGGACACCTTGGGTATGTTAGTCCTCTCACGCCGTCTCAATGAAAAAATTGTGCTGCCCACGCTGGGCGCCGCCGTCCAGGTGGTCGCCGCGAGGCCGGGCCTCGTCCGCCTCGGCGTCGAGGCTCCCGAAGCCGTTCCCGTCTTTCGCGAGGAAGTGCTGGAGCGTCTCGACCCGGAGGAGCGCGCCCGCTTGCAGTCCGCCGCTCCCGAGCGGCTGCGCGAACAGGTGCGTCTCTTGAACGACGCGCTCAGCGCCGCCGCCATGGACCTGGCCCTGCTGCGCCGCCAGCTCGCCCTGTGGCAGCGGGAAGACCTCGGCGTCGCGCTCGACCGCATCGCCTGGGAACTGAAGTCGGCCCAGAAAAAGGCCGGCACGGAACCCATCGCCACCGTCGCGCCGCTGCCGGGACAGTGTCCCGACTTCGTCGTCTATTGACCGCGCTCCCGCTGGATGCCCTCCTCTTGCCTCGGCAGCCCCGGCGCGCGCCCTTCCGCGGTGCGCTCGGCCACGCTGTAGCTGTCCTCATCGCGGCCCTGGTAAGCCGTGATAAGCTCGGCGAGAAATCCCATCGACATCATTTGCGCCCCCAACAGCAATGCCGCCGCCGAGTAGATGAGCAGCGGCCTTTCGTGCAGGGGCAGGCTCTTGACCGCGTCGAAATAATTCAGCAGCCACAGCAAAGCCAGGTACGCCAGCCCGACCCCTCCCAGACAAAAGCTGATGAGGCCAAAGCTTCCCAGTAGATGCTGCGGCCGTTGGCCGTAGCCGGTCAGGAACTTGACCGTTAGCAGGTCGAGGAAGCCCTTCACGAAGCGGCGCACGCCGTACTTGGAATGGCCGAAACGCCGCGCCCGATGGTTGATTTCGATCTCGCCGACGCGGTAGCCGCGCGCCGCCGCCAGCACCGGGATGAAGCGGTGCAGCTCGCCGTAGAGTCGCACCTCGCGGAACACCTCGGCCCGGTAGCACTTCATGCCGCAGTTGTGGTCGTGGAGATGCACCCCGGTCAGCCAGCTCACCAGCCCGTTGAAGACCCGGCTCGGTCCGACCTTGTGCCAGGGGTCGTGGCGCACGCGCTTCCAGCCACTGACCACGTCCAACCGCTGTCCCGCTGCGCCCGGAAGCGCCGCGCCTGCCTTGCCTTCGGCGTCGATGGCCGTGCCGTGTTCGAGCGCCTCCAGAAAGCGCGGGATTTCGTGGGGATCGTCCTGAAGGTCGGCGTCGAGGGTGAGGATGATATCGCCGTGCGCCGCCCGGAAGCCGGCCGACAGCGCCGCCGCCTTGCCGAAGTTGCGCCGGAAGCGAATGCCATGCACATTGGTGTGTTGTCGAGCTAATTCGGCGATGACGGCCCAGGAGCCGTCACTGCTGCCGTCATCGACGAACAGCACTTCCACGTCGAGCCGCGTCGACGCCGCCACGCCGACGATCTCGCCGAACAGCGTCTCCAGACTGTCGCGCTCGTTGTAAACGGGGATGACAACGGAAATCATGGGGAGTGCGGAGTGCGGAGTGCGGAGTGCGGAGTGCCTGATTGCGGGTCTCGTGAACGAGGAATCGTATCGACACGATTCTCGTCTTCACTCCGCACTTCGCACTCCGCACTCCGCACTCGGGTGTTGGGAAACCAGTACACGACGCCGGCACACAGCAATTCGGCGACAGTCCAGAGCACGCGGAGCAGGATGGCGGCGAGGACGGCATTCGGCTTGCCGTACAGGGGCGTGAGGGCGCCGTAAAGCAGCACTTCGCGCGGCCCGACGCCGCCCGGCGTGGACACCACGAAGCCGACCACCCAGGCGACAGCCACCGCCGCCGTGCAGCGCAGCCACTCGGCCGGTTGGCCCGGATCGATGTCGGCGCCGAGCGTCCGCAGCACCAGGACGAGACTACCGCCGAGCAGGCACCAGCCGCAGGCGGTGAGCGCCATGCCGGCGAACAACGTCGAAGCACCGAGCCGCGGCAGGATGAGGTGATCGGTGTTGAAGCGCGCCGCCACGCCTGCCACGACGCGGTTGAAGACCCACGGCACGATGGGCACGCCGGCCAGAGCCAGCAGCCCCAGGGCGATGCCGATTCGCTCCGCGTCGCGATCCGGTTGCGATAACAACACGATCGCGGCGAACAGCGCCCCCGAGGCCATCGTCGTCAAGGTCTCGTAGGCGCCGGTCAGCGCCGCCACGCCTGCTCGCACACCGCCGCGATTCGCCAGCATGGTCCGCAGCAGCAATGCCCAGCCTTTGCCAAGCGGCGCGTACTTGCCGAGATGGCTCAGGTAGTAAGCGCGGACGCCGACGAGCATCGGCAACGGCTCGCGCACACGCCGGAGCAGGAGCAGCCAGAACAGGGCCGAAAAGCCGAGTCCGACGAGATACAATGTCCCGGAAGCGACAAGGTCGGCCGGGCGCGCCGCGCGGAAAGCACCCCACAGGATCTCGCCCGGCGTGTGCGCGGGATCGCGCGCCTGCAACTCCTCGCTGCGAAGGACGCGCACGAAGAACCAGCCGACGCCGACGAGGATGGCGACGGACAGAGCGGCCTTCAACCACGGCAGCCAGGAGTGAAAACGCATAACCCCGATTGTACGATTCACGCTCGGGTGCGGCATTCAATGACGCTCGTGACGATAGCGGTTCGTGGGCTATTTCTGCTTGACGCACGGAACGAAGTGCGGTTGAATTACCAATGTAATCCTTCACGATTCAGGAGTAGAACCATGTTCAACTCATCTTCCCTTTCTGTTAATCGCCGCACGGTTCGCTGGATACTACTTGCCGCCGTCCTCGGTCTGGGCCTCGGCCAGCCGGCATACGCCGCCCCGGTTCCAAAAAAGGAGGAGCCGAAGAAAGTCGAACCGCAGCCCAGGCCGCAGGTGCCGGGGCTGATCTTCCCCGACCTCGATAACCTCTTCCCGAACATTCAGCCCGGCGTGTTCCCGATGGGGCCGGACGAGATGCGCCGGCAGATCGAGGAGATGCACCGGCTCCAGCAGAAAGCGCTCGAAGACATCGCCCGCGCGATGCAGCAGCAACGCGCCGGCATCGGCCGCTTCCCCGGTGTTCGCGGACAGCCCGCCGTCGGTCGCGGCACTGCCGCGCATGAGGGCCGGCTGGGGGCGATGATCGACGTGCCGAGCGCGACACTGGTCGATCAACTCGACTTGCCGAAAGAGCAAGGCGTGGTCGTGAACGACGTCGTCCCCGACTCGGCCGCCGCGAAGGCCGGGATGAAGGCACACGATATCCTGCTTGAGATGGACGGTCAGCCGGTGCCGAGCAAGATCGACGAGTTCGTCAAGCAGATGGACGCGATCAAGGCGAACACGCCGGTAGACGCGGTAGTGCTTCGCAAGGGTCGGAAAGAGACGCTCAAGGGCATCTCGCTGCCGGAGATGCCGAAGGACATTCCCAACCTGCCGCGCAATGGGCGCGGGGCGCGCCTCAACCCGCTCCTACCCGACCTGCCAAACGTCCGAGCCGGGCGCGGGGCCGCAATAACGGTGACGCGATCGGACGATCAGGTGTCGGCCCGCTACCAGGAAGGCGCCCTGGTCCTGACGCTCGCGGGCCGCGTCGAGGACGGCAAAGTGAAAGTCGAATCGCTCATCGTTCAGGATGGCGACGCCGCCGCGCAAAAGTACGAGAGCGTGGACAAGGTGCCGGAGCAGTACCACGAGCAGTCCAAAAAGCTGCTCGAAGGCGCTCAGAAGGGCGCCGTTCGCGTTGAAGTTCGGTAAGAGCGTTCGGAAAAAAAGAGACATGGTTGTGTTGCGCCACTCCTGCCTACGCTTAGGAGTTCGAGAGATTGGCTGAAAGCTATCAGCTATCAGCTATCAGCTTTCAGCAACGCAGCCGCTTCAGGCTCGGCACGTTCTCGCCAATCCGCGCGTAGCTCTCGTCTCGTTTGTGCTGAACTCTCTGCTGTAAACGCCAGTCTCAAACCTTGCGGTCCTCGAAACAGGAGGAGCCACGATGAAGCTTACCAGTACGGCTTTTGCCGAAGGCGACACGATCCCGAAGAAGTTTACCTGCGACGGCGACGACATCTCGCCGCCATTGCGCTGGGAGGGCGTTCCGGCCAGTGCGGTGAGTCTGGCACTGATCTGCGATGACCCGGACGCCCCGCGCGGCACCTGGGTCCATTGGGTACTCTTCAACCTGCCCCCCGAACTGACCGAGTTGCCGGAGAATGTGCCGCCGCAGAAGGAGCCTTCGATCCTGGCGTCTCAGGGAATAAACGATTTCCAGAAGATCGGCTACGGCGGCCCCTGTCCGCCGCCCGGCAAGCCACACCGCTACTACTTTAAGCTGTACGCCCTCGACCGGCGGCTGGACCTGGAGGCGGGCGTCACGAAAGCGCAGGTCGAGGCGATGATGAAGGGGCACGTGCTGGCGGAGGGGCAGTTGATGGGGACGTATGGACGTTGAGGAGGGAGATCAATTACCGGTATTCCCCTTCTGCTTCCGGTTCGGAACCTGCATCCGCGAGAGCTGAAGATGCTTGGTTCCCACGACCCCCTTTTGTAGGGTGAACAGAGGAGGACCAATCCAATGGCAGCAATCACGTTGTCGATACCCGATTCGGTGAGCGAAAGTGAAGCCCGTCTACTTCTGTCGCTCAAATTATTTGAGTCGGACCGAATATCTTGCGGACAGGCGGCGGAATTGGCTGGCTACTCGAAGCGCGCTTTCACAGAGTTATTAGGACGCCACCGCATACCCGTTTTCAACTACGCGGCCGATGAGGTGGCTCGTGACCTCGCCAACGCCTAACGGCCCAACGGTGTCCAACACGAGTGGCTTGATCGCTCTGGAAGCCATCGGCCGACTCGATCTGCTCGAACGTCTTTACCAAAAGCTGCTGATCCCCCCGGCTGTGGAGAGTGAATGGGGCACTCCGTGCCCGTCATGGATGATCGTTTCACCCATTCGGAATCAAACGCTCGTTCAAGCCTTGCGGTTGCAACTGGGAGCCGGCGAGTCGGAGGCGATTGCCCTGTCCACTGACTGTGGCGCTGCCCGGCTGATTCTCGACGACCAGCGAGCGCGTCGTATTGCCGCACAGTTACAGGTGCCCATCACCGGAACCCTCGACATCGTCATCCATGCCAAACAGCGAGGGTTTCTCTCGCTTGTGCGACCCGTCTTCGATGACCTGCGAGCGTCCGGATTCTGGCTCTCCGATGCCTTGATGCAACACTCTCTCCAACTAGCGGGTGAGTAAGATAGCCCGGTGAGCCGGACTCGCCCCCTTGGAGACACCCGCTGTGCCGCCATACCCTCTCCGCGACCGCGCCGCTGCCTACTTCCGCGACCTGCAAGACCGTATCTGCACTGCACTCGAACAACTCGACGCCAGCGGCCGCTTTCGCGAAGACGCCTGGTCGCGAGAGGGTGGCGGCGGCGGGCGCACGCGCGTCCTCGAAGAGGGCGCCGTCTTCGAGAAGGCTGGCGTCAACTTTTCCGATGTTCACGGCGAGTTCTCCGAGGAGTTCGCCCGCCAACTCCCCGGCGAAGGCCGGGTGTTCACCGCCGTCGGCGTCTCGCTCGTGCTGCACCCGCGCAATCCTTTCGTCCCTACTGTCCACGCCAACTTTCGCTTCCTGACGAAAGGTCCGCGGCAGTGGTTTGGCGGCGGCGCCGACCTGACGCCCTACTATCCCTTCCGCGAAGACGTGATCCACTTTCATCAGACGTGGAAGAACGTCTGCGACAAACAAGACGGAGTTGTCGAGTACGACCGCCTCAAGAAGTGGTGCGACGAGTATTTCCAGCTGCCGCATCGCGGCGAGGCCCGCGGCGTCGGCGGCATTTTCTTCGATTACCTCGAAAACGATCTGGAGAACGTCTTCGCCTTCGTTCGCGACGCCGGCGACGCCTTCCTCGAAGCCTATTTGCCGATCGCGATGAGGCGTAAAGACATGCCCTACGGCGAGAAGGAACGAGCCTGGCAGGAGTACCGGCGCGGCCGCTATGTGGAGTTCAACCTGATCTACGACCGCGGCACGCTCTTCGGCCTGAAGACGGGCGGCCGCATCGAGTCGATCCTGATGTCACTGCCGCCGCGCGTGCGCTGGGTGTACGACTACCATCCGGAACCGGGGTCGCGCGAGGCGGAACTGGTTGAGGTGTATCTGAAGCCGCACGACTGGGCGGGCGAGCAGGTGTGAGGTCAGGAGCGGCCACGCGGACGCGGGGCACATAGACCCGCGCGGGCAAATAATTCTCGAAGCGACAGCTGAAAACCCGGCAGCACGTCGGCGCCGTCGAGGACTCCGCCTGATTCGACGAGTGTGAAACTGCGCGGGGACGTGTAGACCGAAGCCGTCTGACGCCTCGGATGAATCTCCCAGACAAGTTTCGTCCCAGCGCGGAAATAATCCTCGCGTTTTCGCAGCATCTCGGCCCGCGTATTACTGCGACTGAGAACCTCGATGGCCAGGTCGGGTACGAGACGGGCAATCCCCCCCGCAGGTAATTGCCGATCCGGCAATTGGTCCCACGACACAAACGAGACATCCGGCATCCGGATGGTCCCCCGCCGGAGTCGGTAGGGGGCGCTCTCCGCGGCGGCGATGCCAAGATCGTGCTTTTCCAGGTACGTCACAATAAAGTGAAAGACAAAGCCGGCGAGCGTTGATTCGTAGAATCCCACGGGTTTCTCCACGAGCGTGCCTTCGACCAATTCGCATAGACGGTCGAGCGCGAGCAGATCTTTCTCGGTGGCGGTGCCAGGGATAGGTTGAAAACGCACGCGCCCCGCCGGAATGCCCCCTAGAAGGGTCAACAATTTGCCGACGGTATCCACGTCGGCGAGTAACTGCGTCTTCATTATCATGGCGCGTCCTCGGCGAAACGATGGCGGCAGAATGACAGCGGTATCATACCCGGTATTCGGATTGGTCTCAATGGCGGCGCAGGAATGGCGGGCAGCGGGAGTGCGCGATGAAGGGGTTGAATTGGCCAGGAAGCCGTGCGACTTGCGAGGCTACAGACGGAGAGTCTGACGGGTCTTCGTTGTGGGGAGAGCGGAGAAGGTAGATGGGTTCGTCGTCGTGTTACTTGCGGTGACGAATCTTGGCGCGCATGCGCCGCTTCTTCCGACCTACCTTGCGCCGTCCGGCTCCTCGTCGATTTGCCATCGCTGCCTCCGCGTCGTCGATAACCTCTTGTTCGCAACCCGTTTGGTTGCAAGAATCTCGTCAGCAAGAAGGATCATTGTAGCGCCGCTTCGGGCAACGACAACCCTGGTGTTCTGATTGGGGGATCTGGTCTCTGTCATACCCCAATAGAAATGTCCTCTTCTCACCCAATAGAAATGTCCTCTTTGCCTCACGCAAGGAGGATCCATGTCTACACGCCGCCGTAAGGATGATTCGACCCCTCTCAGCCAACACGAGCTTGATATCCTCAAGA
>JBBQPD010000096.1:0-11715 GCA_038331535.1 Gemmatales bacterium
TAGCCCTCGACGTAGAGCACCTTGATGGTCGCCGTCTTGCGCACCGAGACGACGTGTTCGAGACGGTTGTTGTCCTTCTCGACCTCGCCCTCCTGCGCCGGAACCTCGATCTCGTAAGTCTTGTCGCCCGACTCCTTCGGCTGGTGGACGAAGCGCACCTTGACCGGAGTGCCGCTGCCGTCGATGCGCACTTCCTTCTCGTCCAGCTTTTTGCCGCCCTTCTCGCGCAGGGTGACCGGCAGCGTGATGTTCTTGTAACCCCTGGCGACGACGGTCAACTCGAAGACGAGGTGATCGTTGACGAAAACGGTGTCTTCCGCCTTGAGACCCTGCAAGGACACATCGCGGATTTCGTGGGCGTCGCCGACGCCGACGAAGTAGAGCGGTACGCCGGCGTCGCTGGCGACTTGCGATGCCTGGGCCAGCGTCTCCTCGCCCTCTGTGGTGACGCCGTCGGTGAGCATGACGACGGCCGCCAGCCCGTTGCCGCGGAAGTCCTTGACCACCTGGCGCACCGCGGCGCCGAGGTGGCTGGCGTCGTTGCCCGGCGCGGCGTTCAAGGCGTAGACCGACTTCAAACCGTCCTTCAACTGGCCCGGCTCGGTCATGCCGGCGACGCGTACCGTCTGGTTGGAACAGCGGTAGATGTGGACCTTGAACTCGCGCTGGGTCAACAACGTCGCCAACCAGCGGCCATCTTCGCGCGTCAGCAGGGCGCAGACGAGTTGCAGCCGCTGCACGTCGTCTCCCGCGCTGGCCGTTTGCAGCGCTTCGGACTCCTGTCGCAGGTTCGTCGCCTGATCGCGCAGGGCGGCCGCGTCCAGGGCGAGCCGGTTCTTCTCGACGCTATCGCTCGCGCTCTTGGCCGCCTCGTCCTTCGCCTTCGCCTCCTCGTCTTTCTGCACTGCGGCGGCGGCCTTCGCCGTGGCCATGCCCTGCGCCTCCTCCACGAGCTTGTCGGCCGCCTCGCGGTCGCGCGGATCGCCGTAGCGTTCTTTCGCGCTCATGCTGAACGAGTCGTCGATCAGCACGACGACATTCGGCCAGCCCTGGCGGTCGAACCACAGGCGCAGTTGCGGCAGCATCACGGTCATCAGCAGCGCCAGCAGGCCGAGCCGTAGTCCGCCGAGCAGGAAGCGATCGCGCGTCGAGGCCCGGCCGCGCTCCTGCCGATAAACGAAGACGAGCATCCCTAGTGCCGCGACGCCGACGACGCCGGCCAGCCACGGGTCGAGCTTGTCGTCCCAGAAATACGACGTGTATTCGAGGCGCCACATCGGCTTTTCACCAGGAGCGGGCGCCGGCACCTTGAGCGCCTTCTCCGCACCGCGGCGCAGCCCCTCCGGCAGGAAGCCGAGGAAGTCTTTCGTGCGGCCGTCGTGAATGAGGATGACGGCCATGCCCAGCAGCGTCGCGAACAGGAACCAGGGCAGGAGGAGCAACGCCCAGTCCTTCGCCGTCCGCTTCTTGAGGGCGGTCGTCTCTTCTGGGGCTGGAGCGCCGGTGTGATGGGCGAAGACCCAGGCGAGGACTACCTCCGCAATGGCCAGGCCGAGGACGACGAGCAACAGCCAGTGCGCGATCGTCGTGCCGAGCGGCTGGTAGATGACCTCCTCGACGGACTTGTCGTCGGACGGCCGGGGCACGCGCCGCGCCGGCTCGCGAACCACCTGGAGGTAATCGAGACCGGGATAGGATTTCGCCAACTCCTCCTGGCTCGTCCGCTTCAGGTCACATTCAGTGGAGACGCGATCGTCGTTGCGGACGGGGACATTGACGGCGAACAGGTGTTCTTCGGAGCGCCCGCCGGCCGTGACGACGACGCGGTAGATACCGCTGATCTCGGTGTCGGCGAAGCGCACATGGCTGCCGTCGTCGAAGTCGGTGACGGCCGGCTTTTCCTTGCGGCCGTCGGGGGTGTGGACGACAGCCTTGACGCCGCGCGCCGGTGTGTTCAGGAACAGTTCCAGCGGCCGGCCGGCGTCCACGCTCTGCTCGCGCAAGCGACCTGCCGCGGCGTAGGACAGCAGTTCCTGCATGAGCGCGGGATAGCCGTGCGTCGCCGGCCAGTTGCCCCAGTCGGCGTTGACCGGCCCGGCGATGAGCAGGACACGGCCGCGCATCCGTGCCGCGGAAGCCGCCGCTTTTCGCGTCGTTTTGGCCTCCGCCGGGACGGGCGGTTGCCAGTCGAGGATGAACGATCCACTCGGCGGCACCGCCACGCCGCGCGCTTCCGACTCCTTGCCGGGGATCATCTCCGCGGTCATACCGAGAATACGGCGCGGTTTGATTTTGCTTTCCGACTTGGTCTCCCCGAGTTCCCAGTAGCGTTGAAAACGCGGCGACAGCAGACTACTCTGGTCCGTTTGCCCGCCAAAAGCCTTGAGCGGCGGCTCCCGGTCCCATTCGGCGTCGACGGCCAATTTGAAGTGGTACGCTGCGTTGCCGGCGCGTTGAGCGACCAGCGGCGCAGGCAGCAGGCCGGCCCCCTCGCGGTACAGAATGCGGTTGTACTCGTCCTTCTGCACCTGGTCGCCGAGAGCGATGACCACGCCGCCGCCGCGGCGCACGAACGCTTCGAGCTGTTTCGCCTCGTCCGGTGTAAAGCTGGGAACGTCGCACAGAAAAACGCAGTCATACGGCGCCAGCGCGCCGCGCGGGTCGCGCGTGAATTCGGCCGGCGTGATGACCTTCGGCCGGGCCGTGACATTGGCCGGCGGCGTGACGTTCTCGTCCTCGAAGGGATTCAGCGCCAGGCGCAGCCACTCGGTCGATTGATCGAAACGGTCGCCGAACGGCCGGCCGTTGACGAGCAGCACCGGCGTGTCCTTGCGCACCCGGACGACGGCGCTGCGCACGTCGTCGAGGGCGAGACCGTCGCTTTCGACCTGCAACTGCACGACGTAATCGCCGGGTTTGTCGAAGTGGTACGAGAAGGCAACGAGCTGATCCTGGCTCGCGTCCACGCGCACGTCGTTGCGTTCCTCCTTGCGCTCGCCGAGGTCGATGCCGCCGTCCTCGTCCGGCCCCCGGCCGCGAGCGACGAAGAACTTGACGCGCACGCGCTCGCGCGTCTTCGGCCCGTAATTGTGCAGGGTGCAGAGGATGGTCGTCGGCCGTTCGGTCGTCGCCACGTCTTCATGCAACGTGAGGCCGGTGACGGAAAGGTTGGCCGCGTCGTCCTGGCCGACGTCCACGAAAACGGTATCGACCTTGCGCTCCTTGAACGTCTGGAGCAAGCTGTTGAACGCCGCCGACTGCTGAGCGATCCAGGTCGATTGTTGCAAATCGGTGAAGAAGAAGACTTCCTTGCGCGTGTACTTGGCCGGCGAGTCCTTGAGGATGGCGGCGACGGAGGTGAGCGTGCCGCCGAGGTCGGCGCCGGTGTGCGGCTGGCGCAACTGCTCGATCTCGGCGATAACCTTGTCGGTACTCTCGGACGGTTCCGCGACGACGAGCCGGCCGGCGCTGCTCATCAGCAGGACGCTGAAGGCGTCGCCGCCTGGCGCGTCGCGCACGACCTGTGCCGCCAGGTCGCGGGCGCGCTCGAAGTTCGTCTCCTTGCCGTCGCCGCGAAACGCCATGGAGAAGGAGCCGTCGAGGACGAGGATTTTGTGGGCGCGGCGTCCGCTGTGGGCGAGCGACTTGACGGTGTTGGGCAGCAGCTTGCGCCACGCGGCCTCGGCCCAGGGCGTGACCGCGATCATCGCCAATACCAACAACAGTAACAACAGGCAGCGGACGACGAGGAGCAGCAGCTGTTCCAGCCGCAGGCGCCGCGAGTTTTTCTTCTGAGCGGCGAGCAGGAAGCGCATGGCGGCCCAGACGACGACCTTGAAGCGCTTGCGGTTGAGCAGATGAATGATGATGGGGACCGACACCGCGCCGCCAGCGACGGCCGCCGCCGTCAACGGAGCCTCGAAGAGAATGGCGAACAGCGACATTGCGAAGGCTAACAGCACAGGTGCGGTCTCCGCGATCGTCTTGCCGCTTGCGTTGTTGGGCAAGCTATAGCTTGCCCGCTTTGGGGGCATGCTAACGCTTGCCCTACAACGCAAGCGGCTACTTCTTCCTCGCCAGTCGATGCGCCAGGTAACCCGACAGGGCGATACCCAGCGAGTGGTCGGTCCGCAATTGGACGTAATCGATGTTTTGCATCAGACAGCCGTGCTGCAACTCGGCGACGAAGGCGTTGACCTGCTCCAGGTAGCCCTCGCGCAGCGACCGCGGGTCGGTCAGCAGTTCGGGCATCTGTTCCAGGCCGCGGAACAAGGTCGCATCCTGGAACGGGAACTCCAACTCGGCCCGGTCCATAACGTGCAGCACGACGACCTCATGCCGCCGATGCCGCAGGTGTTTCAACCCGGTCAGCACGTCATCGACCTCGTCGAACAGGTCGCTGAGCACGACGATGATGCCGCGGCGCGGGATGCGCTCGGCGAGGTCGTGCAGGATCGGGGCCAGGGCGGTGCGCTCGCGGCCGACGCCTTTGTTGAGGATGTTAACGAACGTCTTGAGGTGCGACTTCTGCGACGACGGCCGCAGGAAATGCCGCACCATATTGTCGTAAACCGCGAGGCCGACGGCGTCCTGCTGATGCAGCGTCAGGTAGGCGAGAGCAGCGGCGGCGAGGCAAGCATAATCGTACTTGCTGACGACGGGAGTGCCATCGGCTCGCGTCGGCCCGGAGCCGTACTGCATCGACTCGCTGTTATCGACGAGCAGCCAGAGCGAGAGGTTCGTCTCCTCTTCGTACTGCTTGAGATAGACACGACCGGTACGGCTGTAGACTTTCCAGTCGAGGTGCTTGAGATCGTCGCCGGGGACGTACTCGCGGTGCTGGGCGAACTCGACGGAGAAGCCGTGATAGGGGCTTTTGTGCATGCCCGACAGGTAACCCTCAACGATGAGCCGGGCCTGCAATTCCAGGCTGCCGACCTTGGCGAGGGCGACGGGATCGAGATATTGTTGTGCGTCGGACATTGGAGGGGGAGCCTCAGCTCGACGATCCCGGAAGAACGATTTCCTTGTTTACGTATCGCGCGAAATGTAAACAAACCGTCACTCTGTCCGCGCCGGCGGCTTGCTTCCCGGACGCGGCATCGAGGCTGGCTTTGTCGGATTTTTGCTGCGATCGCGCTCATACTCCGCCCAGGCCAACAGACTCGGCGGCAAAGGGCCGGGGGTGGTGTCTCCAGGACCATCGAGGATGACGTCCACTGAATTCGGGCTACAGAAGCCCTCGAAATCAGCGGGAAGATTGAGCGAGTCGTTTTCGTTCACGGTTGGGTTCCTTTCAAATAAATGGTCAGAACGGTCTGGTCGACGAGTTCCCCGTCAAAGAGGAGTCCGACCTGATACCAGCCTGCTGCCGGGAAGACCAAATCACGAACGTGAATTGTCAGGCGGAATTCCTGCAATCGATCCGTCAAAGTCATCTTCGCTTCGCGGTGGTACAGTCGGTCATCCTCGGCTAGTTTCGTGATGAACACCTCCATATTCATGTCGCCGAGGCCGTCCGCCAAGGCGACGTGGATGAAGAAGTCCAACGGTTCGGACGGAACGCGCGGTAGCGACCGATGATTGAAGCAGTTAAGCAGCGAATAATTGCGTGTACCCTCTTCGATGATGATTTTCTCGCAAACCCGAATGCCGCGCGAAACCGGAATCTGGCTCATCTACCTCTCCTCACATCGCCGGCGCCGCCTCCGCCTTCTCGTTCGGGTCGCGCGGGATGATGTCGATGAGCCGCCGCACGATGTCGTCCGGCCGGACGCCTTCCGCCTCGGCGTTGAAGTTGGTGATGATGCGATGCCGCAGCACCGGCAGCGCCACGGCGCGCACGTCCTCGCAGGACACATAGTAGCGGCCGTGCAGCACCGCCCGCGCCTTCGCCGCCAGGATCAGGAACTGCGACGCGCGCGGTCCCGCGCCCCAGGTCACGTAGTCGCGGATGAAGTCGGGAATCTCGGCGTCCTTCACCTTCACCGCCGGTACTCCCTGACCCTGCACCTGTGGCGTCTTGAGGCCGACCCGGCTGCCCTTGCGCGTCAGGCGCGTGAACTTCATCGCGTAGCGGATCACGTACGGCGCCACCGGCACCTTGCGGACGATGTCCTGCATCTCCAAGATGTCGGTCGCCGATAGCATCTTTTCGACGCGCGGGAAGTGCGTCGAGGTCGTCATCTCGACGATGCGGAACTCCTCCTCTTCCTCGGGATAGTCCACGAGGATGTTGAACATGAAGCGATCCTGCTGGGCCTCAGGCAACGGATAGGTGCCTTCCTGTTCGATGGGATTTTGCGTCGCCAGCACGAAGAACGGGTCGGGCAGCTTGTGGCGCGCGCCGCCGACGGTCACCTGGCGTTCCTGCATCGCTTCGAGCAGGGCGGCCTGCGTCTTGGGCGGCGTGCGGTTGATCTCGTCGGCGAGGACCACGTTGGCGAAAATCGGGCCGTGCAGGAACTTGAACAGCCGTTGCCCGGTCGTCTTGTCCTCTTGCAACACTTCGGTGCCGGTGATATCGGACGGCATCAGGTCGGGCGTGAACTGCACCCGGCTAAAGCTGAGGCTGAGCGAGTCGGCGAGGGTGCGGATCATCAACGTCTTGGCCAGGCCGGGGACGCCGACGAGAAGGCAGTGCCCCTTGGCGAAGACGGCGATCAGCAGCTCTTCAAGGACGCGCTCCTGACCGACGATGGCCTTGCTCATTTCCTTGCGGATGCGGCGATAGCCGTCGTTGAGCCGTTCGATTGCCGACAGGTCGCCCTCAATGCGCGGCCACGCCTCCGAAGAAGTCGGCGCCGGTTCCGGCATGAGGGCCGGCATGGGCGTCGCGGCGGGTCGGGGTGCTGGCTTCGGCACGGGAGGAGGCTGCGTGGACCGGGCGGAAGGCATCTCCTCGACCGCCTGGAGGACGGGAAGTGGATCGTCGTCGCCGCCGGACAGCCACGCCCCGCAGCCACACAACCGCCGACCGCCCGCCGGCACCTGCACCAGCAGCCCACACGTTTTGCAGCGAATGTTCATGTGCCCTTCGTCTTCAGGTTTTCTCGGCTCGCCCCGCGCTCCGGAACTATCTCCGCCACCCTTCGAGTATGTCCGCCATGTGTGGCGGACATACTTGTCAAATTAAGTCCTTGCCACTCCTAGTCATGTAGCGACGGCAGCGCATGTCCGCCACGCCCACGCACCGTCTGACTCCCGGCGGAACTTCCCGAAACGTCGATCTTTTTCTCGGAATTCGACTCCCCACAACCTACTAGACTGCGGTATTTTCTTCGACAGACACCAGAGGCCGGCGCCTCGCCCACTGTTACTTGACCTTCAGGTTGTCAGCCCCATGG
Source organism: Gemmatales bacterium (assembly GCA_038331535.1). Lineage (GTDB taxonomy): Bacteria > Planctomycetota > Planctomycetia > Gemmatales > Gemmataceae > JBBQPD01. The sequence continues at coordinate 7,347 of JBBQPD010000096.1, forward strand.
AATGCGGCCGTGCGCTCGTACCCCGCAGCATGGGGGGGACGAGAAATAGCTGATAGCTGTTAGCTGACAGCTATCAGCTTTTGATCTTCCGTTTGTTTTCAGCCGCATGATGCCGTCAACCGGAAGGTCAATAGCCGAAACACGGGGCACGCGCTCCCCGATCGGGTCGCGGATAAACAGGAGTTAATCCATCTTCCGCAACCCCCACGCTCGATTGCCCCACACGAACACGAAATCACTGCTGAACCAACCATGCGTGTGCAGGATCCTCAACCCAACGTCTCCCGATCTCTTTCCGAACTCGATTCGAGGCCACCGGCTGAACTCGCTCGAATATCGGCGCACTCGCATCGAATCGGCGGGAAGATTCCAGCGCTGCTCGATGCGCCCCGTCCTGGGATCGAGAGCCAGTATGGGACAACCGACGGCTGGTCGCTCCTCGGAGGGCAAACATATTCCCCATTGTACCGCAACGAATGGCGAGCGGAATTGAAATCGCCACTCCGGTACTTCCGCAGGAGACACGAGCAGGAAATCGCCCTCCCGAGACACCCGCCGGGAACCATATGCCCCCATCAACGCCGTCTCCCAGCGCTGTTTGCCGTCGGTAAGAGCAATTGCAGTCAGCTTGTTGCCCTGCATGAGGTACACCGTATCTTCGTCGTGGCCCCAATCACATTTATCCGACGTATCGGAAGTCAGGAGAGGCATCAGTGGCCAAAGGGGTTTACCGGTGGCAGCGTCGAGACGCTGCAAGCGCGGGCCGAGGTTCGTCTGCGTCAACACGAGGATGATTTTCCTCCAGGCGAGAACGTCGGTCGCGTCACCGGTGATCGCCGACGGGGCGGTAACGAGCGCCATCCAGACCTCACGTCCCGTCATGAGATCAAGGACGATAACACGATGGAAATCTTCCACGATAAGAACCCGCTTCTCGTCTAGCGGGAGCGGCGCGCTTGGCCACGCTTCCGGAGAAGGCTCGTCGCTCAGCGTGCGGCCCGTCTCGGCGTCGAGTAGCCAGCGCCGGCCTGTCGCCGTCTGAATCAAGATCCGGTCGTTACTCGCGTGGAAAATCGGTCGAAAGTGTCCGAGCGTCGGTAAGAAACCCGCGCCCGGTGCCTCACGCTGCCAGACCACCCTGCCGCTTCGGACGCTGACGGCCAGCAAGTGACTTTCTTCGAGTAGGAGCAGGTGGCCGCCCGTTTCCTGAAAATGGGACGCCTGCGCCGGGAACGACCACACCAAATGTCCGTCATCGACCCGGACGGCGGCGACACCGTGCGGACTCCCGATCAGAATAAGATGCAGGGAAGACGCGATCCACTCAGGCACGAAGGGGACTGGCGCTTGCCATTGGAGATCGCCGCCCGTCGCTGAGCGGCAGCGCAGCCAGCCACCTGGAGCAGACTCGGCTCGCGCCAACGTGGTGAAGACGAAGTAGCTGCCCACGTAACCGAGGTGTTGACCACCGGTCGGAACCTCTTCACCAGGGTCCAGGGTGACTTGCCACAAACGGAAGAGTGGCAATCGAGCAGGTAGTGCCGGCGGCCCCGGCATCAGATTGTGCAGCGAACCTGAGAGGTGTTGAAACAACGCCTCTTCGTTGTCTTCCGGGCCAGGGTTCGCGCGGAGCCGCTGAACGGCGTGAACTACCGCTGCCGGCCGCCAGCCTAACTTCGGATACAGCTGCAACAGTTCGCGTAGCGCGACCCGTCGGACGACAGCGTACGGAAAGTCGTCCGTCAACCGCTCCAGCGCCTCGGTGCGATCTTTTCCTTTCGGCGCGGCGTCGAAGCGTGCCTGCGCCCGCTTCTCAACTTCTCGATAGACCTTCTCGCCGTAATTCTTTATTAGCGTTTCGATCCGTTCGCTCGCTAACTGTCCCGCCGTCCGCGGCAGGCCGCCGGCGCCAGTCACGCGCACCGGAAACAATTGCGCATCTTCGATCAGCACCTGCCAGGCGACGACGGCTCCGTCAGGATTGTCACCGCGCTCGCGCATTTCGGCCAGCGCCCGTTGAGCTTGCACGCGCTGCGCCGGTGAAAACTCTGTGCGCGCCGCCGCATCATATTTGCCCGCCACCATCAGCGTCGCGTGTCGCGCCGTTCGCGCCTCTTCCCGCAAAGCCGGTTCGCCCTTCGCCAACTGTTCGGCCCGCTCCAAGCTCTTCACCGCCGCGTCATACTGGCCGGCGTCCGCCTCCGCGATACCCAACTCCAGGGCCGCCGCGGCCGATTCCGGCTCGCGTTCGGCATCGTTGCGGCGCTCGCGCAGATACTTCCCCGGCGGCGCGAACACCGTCAGCGTCGTCCGGTCGGCGACGACGAGACAACCGTGCGCGAAGGCGAGATTGCCCTTCGGGACGGAATGGAGAAACGCGACGTCTTCCGCGAGCCGGCCGTCTTCCTGGCGCACCAGCAGCACACCGCGCGGCGTCGGCCACAACACGAGGTCGCCGAGGAGCAGGCCGCGGCCTATCGGCGCCAGTTCGCCATCGTCCGGCGTGGTCCAGGCGTCGGCGCCAGTCGCCGCGTCCACCGCCCGTAGTCCGCCGCCCGCCGTGAAGATCAGCCGGCTGCGCCCGACGCCGAGCAGGTGGACGACCTCGGAAACCTTGCGCTCCCAGCACGTCCGCCCCGTCAGCGGATCGAGGCACAGCAAGCGATCCGAATCGGCGGGCGCGACGAAGAGATGACCGGCGGCGTAGACGCACGGCGACAGGTCGCGCAGCGGCGTCCGATCGATGCCCGGTAGTTCCGGCCCGACCTCAAGGGGGAGGACGGGATAACGAAGGGCCCAGGCGCGTCGGCCCGTCAGCGCATCGAGGGCGACGACAGCCCCCGAGTGCGAACAGTAGACGACGTTCGGCCCGGCCAGCGACAGCAGATGATGGCGGCGGCGCGATACGCCGGCCTGGAGTTCGTGCGTCTCGCAGACGTCGTGGCTCCAGCGCAGCGGCGGCGTTCCCTTCGCTTCGAGCGCGTAGCAGCGGACGGCGGTGATCGTCGCGTCGGCCGTACAGCGCGTCGCGGCGACGAACACCTGGCCATCCTGCACTACGGGGGCGCCCTCGAAGACACTGGCGTCTTGCGGGTTGGCTGGCAAGGTCCAGCGCAGGCGCTTGCCGCCCGGCCCTGGTTTGAGATCGAGACAGGCCAGGCTGATCTCGGCCGCGTCCTCCTTCTTCGCCGCGCGCATTTCCTGCGTACCGAGGCGAACCAGGACGCAATCGTCGGCGACGGTGAGCGAGTAGCGCAGATCGGGCGGGGCAGGGAGCGTGCGCGTGATGCCCGGTTGAGCCTCGACCGAGTAAAGGGCTTCGTCGCGGCCGGTGGACAGGTCGAAGGCCGTCACCGAACAAGCATCGGCGCTCAGCACCTTGTCCCCGGCGAAGACAGGATGAAATGCCAGCGACCGGGCCGACTTGCGGTCGGTACCGTCCCACTGCGGCGGCAGTACGGGATCGTCGATGCGGGCATGGCTATCGAGCTTGAAACGCCACGTCGGCCGACGGCACAGCGCCCCGAGCCGGTCAATCTGGCGTTGCGTCGCCGGCAGCAGCAGGCCGCGCGCGGGAGCGCCGCCGAAGGTGGACCACTCGCTCTCGACCAGCCTCTCCGGCTGACGCAGGTTCTCCGCGACGCTCTTCAGCCCATCGGCATAACGACCCGAACGGCCGGCGAGTTTGCCCACGGCGTCGGGGTGCAAGCGGCGATAGGCGGCGAGGTCGTCGTCCCAGCGCGGGTCATCGCGGAAGAGCCGAGCGAGCAGTTGCTTGGCGCGCGTCCGGGCGGCGTCCGTTTCCGGATCGGGATAGGCGAGGTCGCGCTTCTCCGCCGGCGTTAGCGGCGTCAGCGTTCGCCACCAAAGTTCGGCCTCGTCGAAACGACCGCGCTCGAAGGCCAGGTCGCCCAGCGCGTCCAGCGCCCGCTCCGCCGCGCGCGTGCAAAACGCCTCGTCCACAACCCGGCGCAGCAAGCGCACGTCGCGCTCGGCCAGCCCCTGTTCCAGCCACTTGCGGGCCTGCGCTTCGGCGCGGCCGCGGTAGAGGCGCAGAACCTCCGGCGGCAAGTCGGCGAGCAACCGCTGACACAGGAGACGAACCTGAACGGCGCGATCCGGCCCCAGCGGCGCCAGGTCGTCGCCGGACGTTTCAAGAAGAGTCTGGATTTCGCCGAGGGCGGCGTCCCACTTCTTCGCGGCCAGCGCCTGCCCTACGGATTCGATCCGTGTGGCCGCGGCACGCGACTCGCCCGACAGGATGACGGCAGTCCGCTCCTGGGCGCGGACCACGCCGATCCCGCTGAGCAAGAAGACGGCCATCAGGACGGGGCGGCGCATGATGGGTGGTCTCATGAGGTCGGCGAAT